>DUKU01000055.1:12166-22308 GCA_013329135.1 Thermoplasmata archaeon | reverse complement strand
ACCCTCGCACATGATCATATCGATCGACGTCCTCAAGGCGGAGAAAGAGGAGGAGCAGAAGGAGAAGGACGGCAACGCTGTCTACTTCGGATGATCCAGGGGAGACATGATCGTCAGACTCAATCCCGTCGAGATGAAGATACTCAAGATCCTGCAGGACTGGTATCCGGTCACCGTGGAGGAGCTGAAGGACGAGATGCGGATGAGGGAGGACACTCTCGAGCGGTCCCTCAAGTCGATGGTGGTGAAGGGCGTCATCACCCTCGAACCGCTGAGCGACAAGACCTATGTCCGGCTGCTGATGTCAGATGTGAGCGTCGCGCCCAAGGGGAAGAGGCCGAAGACCGGTGACGAGCCTGAGGATTTCTACGACGCGCTAGTGTACCAGTGATGGTCGCCTGGTGCCGATAACTAGATATCGGGACTGATTTCTAGGAGCTGACCGTGGGCTACACCGACGAGTTGGTCCAGGCGATAGTATCGGGCGAGGTCACGACCAGGGACGGCGTGCTGAGGCTCAAGGCTCGGCTATGCAAGAGGCACGGCCTGGCCCGAGTGCCGGCCAACCACGAGATATTGGCCGAAGTGCCAGAGGAGATGCGTGATGTCGTCGAACCGCTCCTCAAGAACAAGCCGGTGAGGACGATAAGCGGAGTCGCTCCGGTGGCGGTCATGACGAGTCCTTACGACTGTCCTCACGGCCGTTGCTCATATTGCCCCGGCGGCGTGACGAACAACAGCCCCCAGTCATACACTGGCCGGGAGCCTGCCGCGCTCAGGGCGACGATGAACGACTTCGACCCTCACAGGCAGACCGCATCCAGGCTGGAGCAGTTGAGGGCGATCGGTCACAGGACGGACAAGGTGGACCTGATCGTCATGGGCGGGACTTTCACGTCCAGGCCGGAAGAGTACCAGGAATGGTTCGTCAAGCGTTGTTTCGACGCGATGAACGGGAGGGACTCCGAGGACATCGAGTCCGCTCACTCGTTGAACGAGACTGCCCCTTCCAGGTGCGTCGGGCTCACGGTCGAGACGAGACCCGACTGGTTCGGCGATCATCAGATCGACCGGTCCATGCGCTTCGGCGCAACCAAGGTCGAGTTCGGCGTCCAGATACTGGACGACACGGTCCTCGACGGAGTCAAACGCGGGCACCACGTCGTGGATGTCGTGGACGCCACGACGCGGGCGAAGGACGCCGGGCTGAAGGTCTGCTATCACATGATGCCCGGGCTTCCGGGAAGCACGAGGGAGAAGGACCTTCGGTCCTTCGCGCAGCTGTTCGACGACCCACGGTTCCGGCCGGACATGCTCAAACTCTATCCCACGCTGGTCGTCAAGGGCACAGAGCTCTACGAGATGTGGGCGAGAGGTGAGTATACACCTCTGTCAGAGGAAGAAGGTGTTCCCCTGGTCGCGGATATGAAATCACTCGTCCCTCCGTGGGTCCGCATACTCAGGATACAAAGGGACATCCCTGCTGGTCTGATCGAGGCTGGCATCAGGAAGGGGCACCTGAGGGAACTCGTGGCCGATAGGATGGCCGAGGATGGGGTGGAATGCAGGTGCATCAGATGTCGCGAGGTCGGCCACAGGCATGTCGTCGCGTCCAGCGGGGACGCTGAGCCGACGATGCGGTCCATCCCCTACGACGCTTCGGGTGGCAAGGAGGTCTTCGTTTCGTTCGAGTTCGGCGACTCTGGTCCGATCGTAGGCTACGCACGGCTCAGGCTCCCTGCAAGTGATGGGGCGACGCCTGCGCTCTTGAGGGAATTGCATGTGTACGGCCAGATGGTGCCCATTGATGACGCCCCAGGGCCCAACTGGCAGCATCGGGGATATGGCGAACGGCTGCTGACAGAATGTGAGAGGCTCGCGGCGGAGGACGGTCGTTCGGAGCTGAGGATAACCAGCGGTGTTGGCGCGAGGGGGTACTACAGGGCCCTCGGATACGACCGCAGGGGATGTTACATGGCCAAGTCACTCCATAGCAGATGACCCGACGCTATGATTATATGAGTAGAACCTTTATCGCATGACTATCTCGAAAGGAGGTACTGTTTGGCCTGTCTCAAGTGCGGCACCATGACGGAGGATGGTGCCTTGCTCTGCGAATCATGTGCCGATGTGTCCATCGAGGACCCTCGGTTCTTCCTCAATCCATCGCTCATAGGCCAGAGCGTCTTCAAGAGGCTGCGCGCGGAGGGGTCCGCGACGATCCTGATAGGTCCGAGTTCCGGACCCGACACTGTCCTGGTGAGGTCTTCTGATGTTGAACAGACAGTGAACGATGCGATAATCCCTGCGATGAGGGAGGAAGATGCCAGACCGTTCTACGAGAGCTGCAACACGATACTGTGTCACCTCGGCGTCCCACTCAAGTTCGATCGGCCGATCATACTCCTCAACGACGACTCCGCAGTGACGATTTCGACCATAGTGCAGAAGGTCAATGCGCTCAAGGGGACGTATCAGGGCCAGATCATGAGCGACCTGTGCCTGCGCATGGGTATGATATACTGGTATGCCTACCACGGCATACTGCTCAGGACATCGCCCAAAGCCTGGTCCGCGAAGAAGCGCGAGGAATTCTACAGAAAGGCCGGGGAGTACCTCTCGAATGTGCCTGAGAACGACGACCTGAGGTCCATAGCGGAATACAATCTCGGTGTGTTCGGGAGTGACGCTCATGACTGGCCGTCGGCCGAGGTACACCTCTCGAAGGCGCTCGCCCATTTCCCGGGGGACCAGGGTCTGATCGAGTATCTGGCGAAGGCCCATCTCGAACTGGGGAACAGGTTGGATGCGATGGCCAGGATAGACGAGGCACTCGCTGCGGCAGACACCCCGAGACTTTGGGTGCTCAAGGGCCGTGTGCTCCAGAGCATGGGCATGCCCGCGGAGTCCGTTGAATGCTTCAACCGGGCCCTCACGCTAGACCCCAAGTTCCTCGAGGCTCACGATCGTATCATATCCGCCCTCAGGGACATGGGACGGGTCGAGGAGGCATCGATGGCCGAGCGTCAGAGGGCGATGGCGAAGACGCCTGATCTCGACCAGAAGGTCTCAGAACTCATAAGTGAGATCAAGAAGGCCTCAGCGGAGGCATCGGTCCCGCACATCAAGCACGCGATGCCACATCCCCATCCAGAGAAGGAACCTGAGGTCGCCGAGGCGATCTCATACCCGATCGAACTGGCAAAGGAGGCACTCAGGTCGGGCAACTTCGACTCCGCAATCCAGATGGCGGAGCACATACTGAAGGAGGACCCAAACTCCAAGGACGCGCAGCTGGTCTTGGTCGAGTCCCTGGTCGCCACAAACGACATCGCCAGAGCGTCGTCCGCGATCCACACGTTCTATGAGAAGAACCGGGAGGACAGCCATGCCTGGTACTGGCGTGGCAAGGTTGCCGACAAGGAAGGTAAGTGGGGAGCGGCCGTGCAGTACTACTCGAAGGCAGTCACCCTCGACCCGACATACACCGACGCGTGGCTCTCCATGGGGGAACTGTTGCTCGGCAACGACAAGGTCAGCGGCGCGGACGAGAGCTTCTCACGGGCGCTTCAGCTAAGCGGGAGCAACCCGCGTGCATGGCTGGGGAAGGCGAAGGCCATGCACAAGCTCGGTAGGTGGGGCGCTGCGATCCAGTGCATGGATAAGTACAACATGCTCGCCCCCCGCGACAAGGACGCCTGGCTGCTGAAGGCTGACCTGCTCTTCGAGAAGGAGAAGTTCAGGCGCGCCATCGAGGCGTACGATACGTTCCTCGAGCTGGACCAGGACGATTCCTACGCACTCGGACGGAAGGGCGTATCCCTGAACGCCATCGGTATGCCCGACGAGGCGAGGAAGTGCCTCGAGGAGGCCGTCAGGCTCGACCCGAACAACAGAGACGCGGCGAAGTGGCTCAAGTCCATCATCGGGGAGGACGGACGCTGATGGTCGAACTTGACAAGATCCTGAGCGAGCGTTCGGACGAGCGCATCCTGCAGTCCCTCAAATCGTTGCCGGACCAGGAGTTCGGTTCCATCGCCGATAAAGTACTGGGATACCTTGAGCTCAAAACCGTCAGGAGCCGGCCCAGGGGCACGTTCATAATCGCGGACTGCGAGCACAGGCCGGACGGGAAGAAATATGCCGTCTTCTTCTCAAGGAGGGACGAGCCGGTCGAGAAGGCCGACATCGAGAGCCTCGTCTCGTACATGGAGAAAACCGGGACGGACGACGCCCTCGTGTTCACTGTCAGCGGCATCACATCAGATGGTGAGGGGCTCCTCCGGGAGCGGTCCATCGGCTATGCGGACGGCGTCAAGCTGGTTGCGCTCCTCCGCAGGTTCGACCTCGACAAGGTGGTCGTCGAACTAGTGGCCTCGAAGAAGGCCGAGGTCGTCATGGCGCCCGAGAGGACGAAAGTCGCTGGCGGCAAGCTGGAGGATGCGATGAGGGCCGGATACGAGGCCCTGGCTGCCAAGGACCACATGCGTGCCCTCGAAGCCTTCGACCTAGCGATATACCTCGACGAGACCTATGATGTCTCGTGGCGGCTGAAAGGCAACACACTTGACGAGATGGGATACCACGAGCAGGCGCTCGAGTGCTACAAGCGCGCCCTCGAACTCCTTCCAGAGAGCGACGAGACATGGTTCTCGCTCGGGAACTGTTTCTATTCCTTGGGCAGGTTCACCGAGGAGATCATGTGCTACGACCGTGCACTGTTCTACAACCCGTTGATGCAGAAGGCGCTGATCAACAGAGGCTCGACGCTCCACAGACTCGGCCGGTACCCAGACGCATTGGGGACATACGACAGGGTCCTGAAGATCAACTACCGACTGGAGAAGGTCCACAACAACAAGGGTGCGACGTTGCACGCCATGGGGCGCGGCACGGAGGCTCTGGATTCGTATAACAGGGCGATAGAGCTCAAGCACGACTACGTCGAGGCCTGGATGAACAAGGGCAACCTGCTGTACGAGCTCTCACGCTATGACGACGCGCTCGAGGCGTTCACCCAGGTCACGGGGTTCAGGCCAGAGTATCCGAAGGGCTGGCACCTGCGTGGGATGGTCCTCCGGAAGCTCAAGAAGCCCATGCAGGCCAAGGCGTCCTTTGAGCAGGCACTCAGGCTCGACCCGGACTTCGTCGAGGCCAGGAAGGCGCTCGATGAGGAGTCCAAGAAGGTGGCCGACAAGTTCGCCGAGGTGCCGCGGATAGTCGATGACATCTTCCACCAGCCAGTTCCCGAGGCCACGAAGGAGGTGCCGCTCCCACCGCCTGCTCCGCCGGCCCCTGTGATGGCCGAGGATGTCGTCACCAGGGTGCAGGAGCAGAAGGTCGAGGAGATCGCCGAGGAGCTGTACGGTGACAGGGCCGAGCTACTCTTGCTGCTCGGCCGGTTCGACGAGGCGTTCGATTTCCTGGGCAAGTCCCTTAGGCTGGAGGGCGAGAACGCGTCTCTCCTCACAGCCGCAGGGAACGTGCTGTACAAGCAGGGCAGGGTCGAGGCCGCGGTCAAATCGTACGACCACGCGGTCGCCGCCGACCCGTCGTACGTGCCGGCCCTGGTCAACCTACAGACCGCGCTGACGGACTCGAAGGAGTGGGATCGCGCCCACGAGGTCGGAGACGCCTTGAGGCGATCGGGGGCTGGCTGGCAGGGTCACGTCATGGCGTCCTTCACGGCGAGGCGCAGGAAAGACTATCCGCGAGCGATCGAGGACATCGAGAACGCGATAGCGGCCGATAACCTGTCGACGCTGGTCAACTACAGGGGCCTTCTGAAGGTCGAGGCCGAGGACCTCGACGGCGCCGCGGAGTCGTTCAAACGCGCCGAGTCCATGTCCCTTGACCCGTCCGAGGCCCACAACAACCACGGCGTCGTCCTGTTCAGGAAGGGTGATATGGAGTCCGCGAGCATGGAGTTCGACCGGGCGATCAAGCTCGTGAAGGCGAACGCTGCCGCCTGGAACAACCGGGGATGCGTGCTCTACAGGATGGATAGGATGCGGGAGGCGGTCGCATGCTTCGATGAGTCCCTGGTGATATCCCCGACGACCGTCGCGGCGAACAACAAAGGCTTCACCCAGCTCACTCTCGACTCGCTCCCCGAGGCTCTCTTGTCGTTCGAGCAGTCGCTGAAGCTCGGTGAGACGGCGGAGGCGTTCAACAGCAGAGGGATCGTATTGCTCCGGATGGGTAGGACGGAGGAGTCCCAGGCTTCGTTCCGTGAGGCGCTCAGGCTGTCCCCTCAGTTCAAGGACGCCGCGTCGAACCTGAAGCGGGCGACATCCATCAAGCCAGCCGCGAGGGATCCGGAACCGCAGTCCGGTCCAGATGCCCCGCCGAAGATGGAGGTCGTGGGCGGGAAGGGGCCGTCGTCAGTGAAACTCTCGGAGCTCACTCTACAGAACCTTCGGAGGAACAGGAAGGCCGAGCTGGAAGCGATATGCGAGGCGCTCGGCATCAGCCCCAGGGGCACGAAGACCGAGCTCATCAACAGGATCGTCAGGACGAGGAAGCAGCTGTTGAAGAAGTGAGCAGAGCGCCCGCTGCACCTATGACAATCCATGGGTTCGGGCGTAGACCGTCAGGCGATGTTCATGACGACGACGTCACGGACCGCCTTCATCTCGCTGAAGGGCAGCACGAGTCTCCCCTGGGCGTCAGTCTTGAACAGCCTCGGTTCGACCTCCTCTGCTGGTATGACCAAGACGTTCTGCAGCTCGCCCGACTTCGTATCGATCAAGAAATTCTCAATCATTCCGAGTATCTGGCCATCATTGGTCATCACGGTTTTGCCCTTTAGCTCGGTGATGAACTTGCGCATTGACATCCCATCTCCAGGCTATCTGTAGTAGCCGAGGGCGTTATCATCTTTGCTCTTCTTAGACGTTGCGGTCTTGAGTTCCTGGGCCTGAGACTCGTAGTATCGCATGGTCTCCTTGTCCGTCGATGGCCTCACCTTCGCGAGCGCGCGTTCGAAGTGCTCCATGGTGATCTTCGTGGCCTTCTTGTTCTGTCTCAGGGCGCTCAGGCCAGCCTCGCGGCAGACATTCTCGATATCGGCGCCGACATATCCTTCCAGCCGGTCGGCCATCGGGCCGATGTCCACGCCTTCCAGCGGCATGTTCCGAGTGTGGACCTCGAGTATCTTGAGCCTGCTCGCCCTGTCGGGTACGGGTATCAGGAGTAGCTTGTCGAACCTCCCGGGCCTAAGCAGGGCGGGGTCGACGATGTCCGGTCGGTTCGTCGCAGCTATCACGAAGACATTCTCCATGCCTTCGAGTCCGTCCATGGAAGTGAGGAGTTGGTTGACGATCCTCTCCGTGGCCCCGGAATCGTGGTGTCCGCCCCTCTTCGGGGCGATCGCATCAATCTCGTCCAGGAACACGATGCAGGGTGAGACCTGCTTCGCCTTCTTGAATATCATCCTGACGGCTTTCTCGCTCTCTCCCACCCACTTGGACATGATCTCCGGGCCTTTGATCGATATGAAGTTGACCTTGGAGACGTTCGCGATGGCCCGCGCAATGAGGGTCTTGCCTGTCCCAGGGGGGCCGAAGAGCAGGACCCCCTTCGGGGGTCGGATGCCTAGCCGCACGAACGATTCAGGATCTTCGATAGGCATCTCGATCGCCTCGTGCAGGTCCTTCTTGATGTGATCGAGCCCACCGACATCGTCCCATGATGTCAAAGGTATCTCGACGAGAACCTCCCTCATCGCGCTCGGCTCTATCTCCTTGAGCGCGTCCGAGAAGTCTGCCGCCGTGACCCTCATCTTCTCGAGTAGTTCCGCCGGGATCGGTTTTCCGAGGTCGATGTCGGGCAGGTACCTCCTGAGTGCCCTCATGGCTGCCTCACGCGCAAGCGCGGCCAGGTCGGCTCCTACGAAGCCATGTGTGGCCCCGGCTATCTTCTCCACGGCGACGTCTTCGGCCATAGGCATCCCTCTCGTGTGTATCTGGAAGATCTCCTGGCGGCCGCTCACCGTCGGGACACCTATCTCGATCTCCCTGTCGAACCTCCCAGGCCTCCTCAGCGCCGGGTCTATGGCCTCCTCCCTGTTGGTCGCGGCTATGACGATGACGTTCCCCCTCGTCGTGAGCCCATCCATGAGCGTGAGCAGCTGAGCGACGACCCTCCTCTCGACCTCGCCATGCACCTCGTCCCTCTTCGGGGCGATGGAGTCCAACTCGTCTATGAATATCACGGATGGAGCATTCTTCTCGGCGTCCGTGAATATCTCCCGGAGCTTCTCCTCGCTCTGGCCATAGAATTTGGACATGATCTCAGGACCCTGGATCGAGAAGAAGTTGGCACCCGCCTCGTTGGCGACCGCTCTGGCTATGAGTGTTTTGCCAGTTCCGGGTGGACCATACAACAGGACGCCCTTTGGCGGGTCTATGCCCAGGCGTGTGAATATCTCGGGATGCTTGAGCGGCAGTTCGATCATCTCCCTGATCCTCTGCAACTCGTCCTCCAGCCCCCCGATGTCCTCGTATGTGACCGAGGGCCTGGCGAGCTCGGTGACCTCGATTGGTTCGGTCTTTACAGATAACTCGGTGAGTTCGGATACCTGGACGATGCCGTTGGGGGTCGTCGAAGCCACGACGAACGGGAGGAATCCGCCCATGAGGGCAATGTTCGGGATGATGATCTCATCGCCCTTGACGAGCGCCCTGTTCAGGAGCCCTTTCTTGAAGAGCCCCTCGACACCCTGGCCGAACCGAACTCTCTTCCCCGCGGGTATCTTGGGGGCCACGACGATCTTCTGGGCCACCTGCGCCTCCGCCTTTCGGACGACGATGTTCTCGCCGATGGATACCCCTGCGTTGCCCCTTATCATTCCATCTATCCTGATGATCCCCTTCCCCTCGTCCTCGTGGGCCGCCCTGAAGACCTTCGCTGCGGTCTTCTTGGTGCCAGCAATCTCGATTATCTCTCCCACGTCGGCACCTAGCTCTTTCCTCGTGAAGGAGTCGATCCTCGCCCTTCCTAGGCCCACTTCGGATTGGTGGTGCGCCCGCGCCACTCTGAGGGTAATTCCATCCGCTTGTTTCTTGACCATCTGACCGCCAAATCACTCACTCTGCGGAAAAACGTTTGGGAGGACTCAACGGGCCGGAGTTGACATTCGACGGCACGGGCACTGCAGGAAACGACGTTCGAGACTGTTCGTCGGAAGTGGGCCATCATTCGAAAGGGCCCTTCTGGATGCTCAAATGACCGGACAAACAGGGGGTTGCTCAGAAAGCCTTAAAAAAGACCCACCCATACAAAACACTGCGAGGCTTCAGGATGCACGAGGTACGTTTCCACGGTCGCGGCGGACAAGGCGCGGTCATGGCTGCACAAGCACTTGCGAGCGCTGCACACCAGGAGGGTGGTTACGCGACCGCCTTCCCGTTCTTCGGGGCCGAGAGGCGAGGCGCCCCTGTGCTGGCGTTCACGAGGATCGACAGCAAGAGGATCTACCGCAAGACTCAGGTCTACGAGCCCGACGTGGTCGTGGTCCTTGACGAGTCGCTCATCGACGTCGTTAACGTCGTCGATGGTCTGAAGGAAGGCGGCATCGTCATCGTCAATACATCGAAGAGGCCGGACGAGGTCGATGTCGGCAAGGATGTCAAGGTTGCCACCGTGGATGCAACCTCGGTCGCCCTTGAGATACTCAAGCAGCCCGCGACGAACTCGTCGATACTGGGTGCCCTGGCCAAGGCCACGGGCATGGTCAAGATAGAGTCCATCGAGAAGGGCATCATGCAGATCTTCGGCGACAGATTGGGCCCTAAGATTGGCGAGAAGAACGCTCAAGCCGCCAAGGCTGCTTATGATAAGACCGTCGTGGGCAACTCGCGCGGCAAGCGCCCTCTGACAAAGCCGAAGAAGTGGCTCCCTGATGTCAACGAGCTCCCGATAGGTGCCGCGGGGGTCACGAAGGAGACGCCCGCCGGCCTGGTTGGTCCAGGGTCGTTCATAGTGAACAAGACCGGCAGCTGGAAGGTGTTCAGACCGGAGTACGACAAGGAGAAGTGCACCATGTGCAACTTCTGCTGGTTCTACTGCCCGGAGGGTTGCATCTACAGAAAGGGCGACCACATGGAATTCGACATGGACTACTGCAAGGGCTGCGGGAT
>DUKU01000055.1:11709-12113 GCA_013329135.1 Thermoplasmata archaeon | reverse complement strand
ACTGCAAGGGCTGCGGGATATGCGCCAACGAGTGCCCCGTCGACGCCCTCAAGATGGTGAGGTGAGAAGATGGTCCAGAAAGTCGTCACCGGCAACTACGCGGCGGCATATGGGGCGATGCGGAGCAGGGTCAAGACGATAGCGGCATACCCTATCACGCCTCAGACATTCATAGTCGAGCACTTGTCAGAGTTCGTCAACAACGGCGAGCTCGATTGCGAGTACATCGAGGTAGAGAGTGAGCACTCCGCCATGAGCGCGTGCGTGTCCGCGAGCGCCTCGGGCGTCCGCACGTTCACGGCCACATCTTCGCAGGGGCTCGCCCTCATGCATGAGATCCTACCCATTGCGAGCGGCCTCAGGCTGCCAGTCGTGATGGCCGTCGTCAACAGGGCCATCGCGGC
>DUKU01000055.1:11194-11554 GCA_013329135.1 Thermoplasmata archaeon | reverse complement strand
GAAAGGGACTCAGGATGGTTGCAGGTCTTCTGCGACCACAACCAGGAGGTCCAGGACATGGTGTTGCAGGCGTTCAAGATCGCAGAGGACAAGCGCGTCGCGCTGCCCATGAGCGTGGGTTTGGACGCGTTCATCCTATCGCACACGGTCGAGCCAGTCGACCTGATGTGTGCGGAGGACGCGGACAAGTTCCTGCCCAAGTACAGCCCGCCGAGCCACATCCTCGACACGGACGATGTCAAATCTGTCGGAGTCTTCGTGCCTCCCGAGTACATGATGGAGTGCAGATGGCAGCTCGACAAGGCCCTCCGCGACGCCCCGTGCGTCATCGAGGAGGTCAACAAGCAATTCGCCAGGCAG
>DUKU01000055.1:8216-11140 GCA_013329135.1 Thermoplasmata archaeon | reverse complement strand
CAATTCGCCAGGCAGTTCGGCAGGGACTATGGTGGCATGATTGATCCCTACATGTGCGATGACGCGGATGTCGTGCTCATAACGCTGGGGACGGTCAGCTCGACCGCCCACGAGGTCGTTGATGACATGCGTGCAGAGGGCAAGAAGGTCGGCCTCGTGAAGCAGAGGTTCTGGAGACCATATCCGGCCAAGCAGCTCCGCGCGATCGCCGAGAAGGTCAAGGCAGTCGGCGTGTTCGACAGGGCCGTATCGTATGGAGTGGCCGGACCGTCATTCATAGAGTTCAGGAATGCCGCGTACGGGCTCGACGTCCCGACCATGGACTTCATCGGAGGCCTGGGAGGTAACGACGTCACTCTGGCGGATATCCGCTTGATATACGAGCGTCTGCTCGAGGCCGCAAAGACCGGGAAGCCCAGGCGCGAAGTGACATGGCTGAACACCAGGGGGGTGGAGCAGTGAAGCTCAAGGAGATGCCTGACGAGGAGATGTTCACCCGAGGCCACACGGCCTGTGCTGGCTGCGGGGGCGCGATCGCAGTGAGGAACCTGATGAAGATTCTGGGGAAGGACACGGTCGTCGTCAACCCTGCCTGCTGTCTGCTGATATTCGGCGCTACTTACCCGAACATAGCGTGGAAGGTGCCATTCCACCACGTGGCGTTCGAGAACACGGCCGCGTGCGCCACTGGTATGTCCAGGGCCCTCAAGGCACGGGGCAAGCAGGACACGCTCGTCATGGGCATCGCGGGTGACGGCGGCACTGCGGACATAGGTATCCAGGCGCTGTCCGGCGCTGCTGAGAGGAATGAGGACATCCTCTATGTCATGTATGACAACGAAGCGTACATGAACACGGGGATACAGAGGTCGGGTTCCACGCCGTTCGGCGCCTGGACGACCACGACCCCTGTCGGGAAGGTCAAGTCGGGCAAGGCCAACTTCAAGAAGGACATGCCGCAGATCATGATGGCCCACAACGTGCCATATGTCGCTACCGCCTCGGTCGGCCACATCCAGGACTTCATCAACAAGTTCGAGAAGGCCAAGAAGATCAAAGGCTTCCGGTACATCCAGATCTTCACCCCATGCCCCACAGGGTGGAGGCACGACACTGCGAAGACCATCGAGATGTGCAAGCTCGCCGTGGACACTGGCATGTGGACCCTGTATGAGTGCGAGAATGGCAAGGTCACCATCAACAGGAAGCCGAAGATGACGCCTGTCGCCGAGTACCTGAAGCCCCAGGGGCGGTTCAGGCACATGACCGAAGAGGACATCAAGACGCTCCAGGACTGGGTCACCAAGAAGTGGGAAGCGGACGAGAAGTACGCTCAGTGCAGGGCGTGACCGACCTCAAACGGTTTCCAAAAACCCTTTGACAGCCTACTTCGCGCTCAGAACCGTGCATCCAGGCTAGCGGTCACTTCAGGCTCTTCCTCATCTCAATCTGTTTCATCGTGACCGCGAAATCGAACTTGTCGAGCATCCTCAGCACCGAGGGTTCCTCGTTGAGGTTGTAGATCGCTATCTTGAACGTCCCGAGTTCATGGAGCCTGTTGAGGGCGAACTTCGCCAGCGAGGTCCCTACCCCTTCGCCCCTCCGCGATGGCACGACCCCGAGATACGGTATGTATCCCGTCGTATCGACCTTCCTGACGAGGACGAAGCCACCGTCCACGATGTAGCATTCGGAACTCTTCGCCGATGCTATGAGTCCATGTATCTTCCTCCGCTGCCAGCAAGTGCCAGCGTACGCTTCTTCGTGGATTTTGATGAGTTCCTCGGCCGAGGTCTTCCTGGGCGTCGCTCCGTATCCGGCGAATTGCATCGGCTTGCCCTCGGCGCAGACGTAGTTCCTCACATCCTCGTAGCCCAAGCGTCTGTAGAGCCCATGTGCCCTGGTGTTCCCTTGGATTACCTCGAGTATGGATGTCTCCGCGCCCTGGTTTCTCGAGAAGTCCTCGGCAGCCAGCATGAGCTTCTCTCCGATCCCTCTGCCTCGGTGCCCGGGCACGACGCCGACGCCGCCGATCCAGGCCTCCCCACGGTCCACGACCGGGTTCGCGTACCCGACGATTCTGCCGCCGTCCATGGCGACTATGACGTTGGCGATGTTGCCGCCGACTGACTGGACGAAGTCGATGAAGAATGCCCTGCTGGATTTCATCGGGACCAGGTAGTCCGAGAATATCTCGTTCTGCGCATCCACAAGGGCATCCAGCTGCCCTTTCTCGATGTGTCGCAGTTCGATGCCGTTCACTGTCATCGAGTCGCCTTCTACACGGTCTCAGGCTTCATGTGTGGGAACAGGAGCACTTCCTTGATCGAGGGTGCGTCCGTGAGTATCATCGCGAACCGGTCGATGCCGATGCCCAGGCCGCCGGTCGGTGGAAGCCCGCACTCCAGCGCCCTGATGTAGTCCAGGTCTATCGGGTGGGCCTCGTCGTCTCCCTCCGAACGGAGCCTGTCCTGCTCCCGGAACCTCTGCTCCTGCTCCTCAGGATCGTTCAGCTCGGAGAACGCGTTCGCGAACTCCCAACCGTTGATGAACAGTTCGAACCTCTCGACCAGTTCGGGGTTCCCGCGCTTCCTCTTGGCCAGTGGTGAGACCTCGACCGGATGGTCTATCACGAACGTCGGATTGATGAGATTGGGTTGCGCCTTCTGGTCGAAGATCTCGGACACGACCTTCCCCATCCCATTGCAGTCCTCGATGTCCTTGACGCCCAGCTTCGTGGCCGCCGCCTTCGCCTCGTCGACGGTCTTGAAGGATGATATGTCCAGGCCAGTGTACTCCTTGATGGCGTCGTGCATCGTGACCCTTCTCCATGGTCTCGAGAAGTCAAGGGTCTTGTCGCCGTACTTGATCTTGTCAGACCCGACGATGTGCATCGCGGTATCGTGCATCAGGCTCTCTGTGAG
>DUKU01000055.1:7452-7970 GCA_013329135.1 Thermoplasmata archaeon | reverse complement strand
CCGACGATGCACCTCTTGTGGTACAGTTCCGGGGCTATCCTGAGGTACAGGTCCATGTCGAGGTAGTTGTGGTGCGTGACGAACGGCCTGGCAAGGGCGCCGCCGTACAGTGGCTGGAGTATCGGAGTCTCCACTTCCAGGAAGTCGCGCTTGTTCAACCAGTCCCTCATGAACGCGACCATCCGGCTCCGGTCTATGAACCTCTTCCTCACGTCGTCGTTCATCGCGAGGTCGAGGTATCTCTGCCGGTACCTCGTCTGCACATCCTGCAGTCCGTGGAACTTCTCGGGGAACGGTATCAGGGCCTTGGACAGGACATCCATCTCCTTGACAGCGACGGTGATCTCACCCATCTTCGTCCTGAAGACTGTGCCTCGTACGCCGATTATGTCGCCCCGATCGAGCGATGTGAATGTGGTCCAGGTCTCCGGGCCCACCTCGTCGAGTTTCAAGTAGATCTGTGCTTTGCCGTCCCTGTCCACGAGGTCGGCGAAACCCGCCTTGCCGTGGACGCGCAC
>DUKU01000055.1:4527-7276 GCA_013329135.1 Thermoplasmata archaeon | reverse complement strand
CTCTTGATCGATGATGTGTCGTGCGTGCGCTCGTAGTCATACTTCTGGTAAGGGTCCAGCCCCCTCTTCTTCAGGGCCTCCAACTTGCTCCTCATCAGAGCCCTCAGGTCGCTCTCCTGCTCTGCCATCAGGCATCCCCCTCGTAGGGTGCGTTCTCATATCCTAAGGGCCTACTTAAACGTAAGCGGGCCTCGAACCGAACCCGTTCCTCTCTCTCGCTCTCTCTCAAGCTCATGTAAAACCACTCTCGGTCAGGACTCGCGGCTAAGGCCGCAGGCCCTGCTAGCTCTTCTCTCCCTCGGCCTCGGAGATGGCCGCGAGGAGCTCCTCTATCCTGAAGGGCTTCAGCAGGAATCCCCTTGCGCCTGCCGCCAAAGCCTCCTTCTCTATGTGTAGGTCGGCGCTCCCGAAGAATATCAGCGCCTCAGGGTCCATCCGCAGGATCTCCTGTGTGGCGCTCACGCCGTCCTTGATGGGCATCCTCTGGTCCATGATGATGACGACAGGTTTCTCCTTCATGTCCCTGTACTTCCTCACGGCCTCCTCGCCGTCCGAGGCGACATCCACGACCGTGTGGCCGTTCGCCTCGAGGATATCTCTGTAGAGGTCGACGATGAATTTCTCATCATCGACAAGGAACACTGTAGCTATCTTACAACCTCCGAATCCTTCCTCTCAAACATGGGCTCCCGGATGCACCCGTCTAGAAGTAGCCAAGCCGCGACCGCGTCCAGCCAGATGGGATTCTGTCAATTATCTTGTAGGTTATATAATGCTTTTCCTTATGAGGTGACAGATTGAAACTCGTAAGAATCATGCCTCGCCAGGACCATAAAGGCTTATATATGCAGACCTTCAATAGGCCTCCCCGAAGCCTATGCCAAAGAACAAGAAAGGTGAGGGTTTCCACTCCGCGGCCGGTCTCATCCGGTACTTCGACTCAGAGGACGAGAAGGCCCTCAAGGTCAACCCGTGGTTCGTCGTCGCCATGTGCATCACCGCTTCTGTCGTGGTGATGGTATTGGGCGCGTTCTATCCGACGTGATGGTCCGTCAGGATCCACCAGGCGGACATCCTCCGCAGGGCCTGGCCATTCGTTCAATGACTGCCTGGGTGCTCCTGCGGGATGTACATTTGTGGCTCACGGGCGTCCCCCTCCGGACACAACAACTAAATACCGTGGCGGTTTTCGCTGGCCTGCTCGAGGCGCAAGTGCATGGCTGTCAAGAAAGTCGTGTTTGGTTGTCTTCACGCGTGAATACACACGAACCAGCCAGTGCGCCGGGCCTTTCTTCGTCATCTCGAGTTGTGTCAGCCTGACGGCTGAAGCATCCGGGGTGGCGTCGTGCAGGGAGATGATGCAGTGAGCACGCTCAGGATAGCGCTACCGAACAAGGGAAGGTTGAACAGCAGTGCCGCGAAGCTCATGAACAGGATAGGGTTCCCGGTCCCGGACTCCAACAGCCGGACGCTTCTGGCGGAGTTCGGCAAGGGCAGGTACCAGGTCCTGATGGCCAGGGCTCAGGACATACCAGAGTTCGTCGAGATGGGTGCCGCCGACCTGGGCGTGACCGGCCTCGACCTCGTCCTTGAGACCAGAAGGAATGTCGAGCGGCTGATGGACCTAGATTTCGGCAGGTGCCGGCTGGTTGTAGCGGTCCCCGAGGAGTCGAGCGTCAGGAGCGCCTCCGAGGTCCCAGATGGCTGCGCGGTCGCGACCTCATTCCCCAAACTCACGACGGAGTTCTTCGGGAAGCTCGGGAAGAAGGTCACGCCTGCAGAAGTTTCGGGAGCCACCGAGATCGCCCCTAGGATCGGCCTCGCGGACGTGATCGTGGACCTGACTGAGACGGGCTCGACCCTAAAGCTGAACCACCTCAGAGAGGTCGGGTCGGTGCTCGAGTCGACGGCGGTGCTGATCGCCAACCCGAGGTCGGTCGTGGAGAAGCGTCTCAGGATCGACGAGGTCACGAGCGCGTTCGAGAGCGTCATGAACGCCTCGAAGAAGAGGTACATCATGGCGAATGTGCCGAAGGACAAGCTCCAGACGCTCAACACCCTCGTCCCTGGCGTGTCAGGCCCGACAGTCATGACCATCATGGGTAGGGAAGACCTCGTGGCCATCCACGCCGTCACGAACGAGGACGAGGTCAACGGCGTCATCGCGATGCTCAAGAACATCGGGGCCATGGGGATACTCGTCATGCCGATCGACAGGATGGTCCTGTGACATGTTGACCTACGATCTGAAGAACCTGTCCAAGGGCGACCGGTCGCGGCTCCTATCCCGAGCGGACGTGGACCTCTCAGGACCTCTGGCCGTCGCGCGCACAGTCATCGACAGGGTGAGGAAGGGAGGCGACCAGACGCTCCTAGCTTGCGCCCAGGAGTACGATTCCTTCGTCGGGAGGGATCTACGCGTGCCATCGACGACCATCAAGACGGCCAGGAAACGCGTGCCGGAGGATCTCATGCGTGCGATGGTCGTCTGCAAGGAACGTATCGAGCGGTTCCACTCCCTCCAAAGGTTCGAGCCGTTCGAGTTCCGGGACGATATCGGAGTCTTTGGGCAGAAGGTGGTCCCACTGGACAGGGTAGGCATCTATGTGCCAGGTGGGACCGCGAGCTACGCGTCATCGGTGTTCATGGCTTGCGTGCCCGCGCGCGTCGCGGGCGTGAAAGAGATTGTCATGTGCACCCCTGCAAGGGGTGGCAAGATCGGGGACGCAATCCTCGCAGCGGCTGACAT
>DUKU01000055.1:0-4304 GCA_013329135.1 Thermoplasmata archaeon | reverse complement strand
GGCCCTGGAGGGGCGTTCGTCACAGCCGCGAAGCTGCTTGTCAGGAACGACTGCGAGATAGACTTCCTCGCCGGCCCGTCGGAGGTACTGGTCGTGGCTGATGCCCGGGCCGACCCCCGCATCCTGGCTGCGGAGATGCTCGCCCAGTTGGAGCACGACCCGCTCGCGCGTGCGGTATTGGTGTCGACGTCGAAGCGGGTATTGGTGACTGCCGCGAACGAGTTGCGCAAACTGACACCCTCTACCCCCAGGCGGGACATCGTCGAGCAGTCCTCCAAGGAAGGGGCGGTCTTCATCCGGGCGAGCAGCATCTCCGAGGCTGTGAGGTTCGCAAACGAGTATGCCCCGGAACACCTGGTCCTCGACGTTGCCTCACCAAAGGCGGCATTCAAATCCATCACGAACGCGGGTTCGGTCTTCCTTGGGCGATATTCGTCCGTCGCGTTCGGAGACTACTGCGCAGGGCCGAACCACATCCTTCCGACCAAGGGTGTGGCCTCCATGCGGTCGTCATTGTCTACATACGACTTCCTCAAGACGGTACCTTACCAGGCGTTGACCCGTCCAGGTGCCTCGAAGCTGGTGAAGACCACCGAGCTCATGTCGTGCGCAGAGGGGCTCCCCGGGCACGCGCAGGCCGCAGCCATGAGAGGGAAGGTGCGGATGTGACCTCTGCCGGAGAGCTCAGGCGGAGGACGCTCGAGACCGTCACGCGACCGTCCTATTCGATATCGAGCCGGGACATGGTGCTCCTGAACGACAACGCGAACCTGTTCGGCGTGAACCCTGCGGTTGCAGAGGTCGCCGACAAGTTCGATTTCTCGAGACTGTGGGCTTATCCTAGTGAGAACTCGGACGTCCTTAGATCCAAGATCGGGTCGGAGTTCGGCGTTTCGCCGGATGAGGTCATTGTCGGGAATGGTTCGGACGAGCTTCTTGACATGACGTCCAAGTGTTTCATCGACCCAGGAGACAAGTTCTGCTCCCCGAGCCCCACATTCGGGATGTACAGGTTCTACGCCAGGGTGAACCTCGCGACGATATGCGAGAAGCCCCTCAGGCCGGACTTCTCGATGGACGCGGACGCGATACTCGCTGAGAGGGCGAAGCTCACAGCGCTTTGCCAACCGAACAACCCGACCGCCAACCTCTTCGACAGGCGCGACGTCGTCCGCGTGCTCTCAGAATCGCCAGGGGTCGTCGTCCTCGACGAGGCTTATGCGGACTTCTGCGGATCGAACATGCTCGCGGACGCCATGGCCGCCCCGCTCACCATCGACATCCGCACGTTCTCGAAAGCTTACGGTCTCGCGGGTCTCAGGGCCGGGTTCGCTATCGCCAGGAAGGAAGTCGTCGATGAGCTCCGCCGGGTGAGGACTCCGTTCGGCCTCAACTCGTTCACAGAGGCCGTCGCGGCGAGAGCGTTGGATCACAGGTCTTGGGTGAGAGAGACCGTCTCGCGGATGAAGGTCGAGAGGGCATATCTGGACGGACGGCTCAAGGCGCTGGGGTTCCGCACGTACGTGTCCGAGTGCAACTTCCTGGTGGCCAAGAGTCCCGTGAACGGTCCCGCTCTGGTGGCCGCCTTGAGAGACAGAGGCGTGGCAGTACGTGACTGCAATTCGTTCCTGATGATGGACGATCACATCAGGGTCACCATCGGTCCGAGGCCGATGATGGATAGGTTCTTGGCCGAGGTCGAGGCGATCATCGAGGATGTGCGACCATGAATGTCAGCATCGTGGACTACGGCGTCGGGAACCTCCACAGCATATCGAAAGGCCTTGAACGGGCAGGCGCGTCCATTGAAGTCGTCGGCGACATGTCGTCCCTCGAGTCGGCCGAATGCATCGTCTTTCCCGGTGTCGGGGCGTTCGGGGCAGCCGCTGACAGACTGAAGCCCGCCATCCCTGGCCTGCGGAGGGCGGCCGCCTCAGGCACCCCGATCATGGGCATATGCCTCGGCATGCAGGTCCTCTTCGACAGGAGCGAGGAGTCCGTTGGCGACGGCGTGGGCCTGCTCAGAGGCGATGTCAGGAAGCTCCAGGCTCCAAGGGTGCCACACATGGGATGGAACGAGGTCTTGTTCCAGGCCGACCCCTTGTTCGATGGTGTGCCCGAGAGGTCCAGATTCTACTTCGCCAACTCGTATGTGTGTCACCCCATGGAAAAAGTCGGAATAGCAGAGACGCTTTACGGTGAGACGTTCGTGTCCGCCGTGAGAAAGGGGCGCGTATGCGGCCTCCAGTTCCACCCGGAGAAGAGCGGCGAGGTGGGGCTTGCCATCCTCGACGCCTTCGTCAACGGCACCCCATGACGCCCGAGACGAAGTTCGGCCTGCCGGCCGAGGTGCGCTTCTGCGCCCGCTGCGTGATCTCCAACCAGCGCCCCTCCTCCACCGTCGAGTACACCCACACGCGCGAGTCGAAGAAGGAGACCATCCACGTCGACGCCGACGGCGTGTGCGCCGCCTGCCGCTTCGCCGAGCTGAAGGAGAAGGTGGACTGGGCCGAGCGCGAGCGCGAGCTCCAGGACCTGCTGGCGCGCTACCGGCGCACCGACGGCCGCTACGATGTCCTCGTCCCGGGCTCGGGCGGCAAGGACAGCATCTACGCCTCGCATCTCCTCAAGTACACGTACGGCATGAACCCGCTCACGGTCACCTGGGCGCCTCACATCTACACCGAGGTGGGCTGGCGCAACTTCCAGTCGTGGATCCACGCGGGCTTCGACAATTTCCTCTGCACGCCGAACGGCCGGGTGCACCGGACGCTCACGCGGCTGGCCTTCGAGAACCTCCTGCACCCGTTCCAGCCATTCATCTTCGGTCAGAAGTCCCTGCCGCCGAAGTTCGCCGCGCTCTGGGATATCCCGCTGGTGATCTACGGCGAGAACGAGGTGGAGTACGGCAACCCGCACGACGAGGCGGTCACGGCCCGGCGCGATCCGCGCTACTACACGCGGGGCGACCGGCTCGAGGACCTCCACCTGGGCGGGTTGCGTGTGCCCGAGCTGGCCGCCCACGGCATCACCACCAGGGATCTGGATCCCTACCTGCCGGGCGATCCCCAGCTCCTGGCCGACAAGAAGATCGACGTGCAGTACCTCGGCTACTACCTCAGGTGGGTGCCGCAGGAGTGCTACTACTACGCCGTCGAGCACGCGCAGTTCGAGGCCAACACGGAGCGCACCGAGGGGACCTACTCGAAGTACAACAGCATCGACGACCGCATGGACGGCCTGCACTACTACACGACGTACATCAAGTTCGGGCTGGGGCGGGCCTCCTACGACGCCGCGCAGGAGATCCGCAACCGCCACCTCACCCGCGAGGAGGGCGTGGCGCTGGTGCGGCGCTTCGACGGCGAGTTCCCGGAGAAGTGGTTCCAGGAGAACCTCGAGTACATGGGCATCCCCGAGGCCCGCTTCCGGGAGATCGTGGACCAGTTCCGCTCCCCGCACCTGTGGACGCGGGAGGGAGGGCAGTGGACACTCCGCCACCAGGTCTCCTGATCCTGGTCCCCGCCCGGGCGGGCTCCAAGGGGCTGCCGGGGAAGAACCTCAAGCCGCTCGGGGGCCTGCCGCTGCTGGGCTGGACGGCGCGGGCCATCGCCGCCTCCGGCGTCGCCGCGCGCGCCGTCCTCACCACGGAGGACCCGGGCATCGCCGAGGCCGGGCGCTCCTTCGGCCTCGAGACCCCGTTCCTTCGCCCCGCCGCGCTGGCGCAGGACGACAGCGAGATGGTGGACGTGGTCGACCACGCCGTGCGCTTCATGGAGGAGCGCGCCGGCTTCGCTCCGGGGGCGGTCATGCTGCTCCAGCCCACCTGCCCCTTCAGGCGGCCGGAGCGCCTCCGGCAGGCGCTCGACCTGCTGGCGTTGCCCGGCACCGAGGGCGTGATCGGCGCCACCCGCATCGAGCGGAGCCCCTCGCTCCTCTACCGCGAGGGAGAGGACGGGCTCCTGGTCCCGCTCGCCGCGTGGGAGGAGGGCATCCGCCGGCAGGAGGTGCGCGTCACGCTCACCCCCAACGGCACTCTCTACCTCATCATGCGAGAGAGCCTCGCGCGCCAGCGGCGGCTCTTCCCGCCGCGGCTTCGCGCCCTTCCCACCGACACGATCGAGGGCATCGACATCGACACCCCCGAGGACTGGGCGCTGGCCGAGGCCGTGGTGTCGGCGGGGCTCGCGCGGCCCTGAGGCGGGGGGGCGCGCCCCCCCCCGCCCCGGGCGCGGGGGCGGGGGCCCCCGGGCCGCCCCCCGGGGCGCCCCCCCCCCCCCGCGGGCCCCCCCCCCCCCCGGGGG
>DUKU01000194.1:10422-12155 GCA_013329135.1 Thermoplasmata archaeon | reverse complement strand
GGACTCGATGGCGTTCGAGTTCCTCATAGTCTTCATCCCCATGTTCATTGTCATAGACCCGTTCGGGGTGATGCCGATCTACCTAGTCCTGACTAAGAGCATGACCCCTGAGCAGCGGTCCGAGACGCTCAAGTACGCCATCACGTTCGGGGCATCGCTCCTGGTCGCGTTCGCGCTCCTGGGCAAGGTCATACTCGACTACCTCTCCGTTTCCATCGACGCGCTGAGGATATCGGGGGGGCTCCTTCTGCTTGTCATCGGTGTCATGATGCTGTATGAGGGAGACACGCCGAGGTCCAGGCGCAAGGGGGCCGAGGAGCCGGAGGAGGAACCACATATGCCCGAGGACGTCGCGTTCGTGCCGCTCGGGACGCCGATGCTCGCCGGGCCTGGCGCGATATCCGTGGTCATAACTCTGACGGGCACGGCCGACATGTCGTGGGTCCTCCTATCGCTCGCAGCCGTGATGGTCATAACGACACTCATGCTGTGGAAGGTCGACCTTGTGTTCAAAGTCATAGGGAACGCAGGCACGAGGGCCCTGACGAGGGTCATGGGCCTGATAACATCCGCGTACGCCGTCCAGATGATCCTGGATGGGATCACCGGTTATGTGGCGTCGATATAGCGAGGCCCCCGGACGCGAGCAAACAGACGGTTCACCGTCACGTATGGCTGACCGCCGGTGCATCTCCCTTGTGGCCACTTGACGCGACCAAGTATATGGCCGCTAGCACGAGGGCAGCCCCGATGAGGGCCAGCTGCTTCAGCGATTCGTCCAGCAACAGTATCGAGATCACGAGAGCGGTCACGATCTCCAGGAGCATAATCGTGGCTGACGCCGTCGCGGAGACTCCCTCGAGGCCCATGGCCCACAGCAGGGTCGCGACGGATGTGCATGCTATCCCGAGATAGATTATCGCAGCCCATGCCTTGGGCTCGATGGTGAAGTCCGCGCCCGTGAAGCCGAGGTACGCCACTGGGAGGGCCAACCATATGGTGGATGTTGCGATGGCGGCTGTGCTGACCTCGATGGCGGAGTACCTCGACAGCAACTTCTTGTTCAGAACGATGAAGAAGGCCCAGCCCCAGCCGGACAGGTACACGATCATGTCGCCCAGGAACTCGTCCTCGCCGAAGGACATGCCACCATCGGCGGTCAGCAGTATGATCCCGGCGATGCCCACGAGTATCCCCACACTCTGTATCCTGTTGAGGCGCTCACGGAACGCGAAGTATGAGACGATGGCCACGGCGATGACATTGATGTCGACCAGCAGCGCGGTCTTCGACGCCGTCGTGAGCGTCAGGCCGACGTACTGGGCGATGAAGGAGCCCGCGTTGAACGCTCCCACGAGCCATATGACAGGGTCCTTCAGGACCCTGAAGGAGAACTTCTTGAGCAGGAGCACGATGGCGAGCGTCGCGACGGACGCAACGATGAACCTGAGCCACAGGAAGACTATGTCGTTCCCCGCATATCCGAGCCCCCACTTGACCCCAGGGAAAGAGGTGCCCCAGATCAAACTCGCGAAAGTAGTGAGGAGCACTGCGTTGCGGCGGTCCCGAGGAGGCATGCAGGTCCGAGATTGTGACCGGGTATTAGAACCCTCCCCGACCTACTTCGGATGGTCCTTCGGGAGGTCCACATGGAACACGCTCCCCTTGCCCACCTGGCTCTCGACCCAGAGTCTCCCGCCGTGCGCCTCCACTATGCCCTTCGCTATGGGCAG
>DUKU01000194.1:0-10246 GCA_013329135.1 Thermoplasmata archaeon | reverse complement strand
ACCTGTATCCTCCCGCCCTCCTCGGTGTACTTGATCGCGTTGTCGACCAGGTTGTTGAACACGTCCCGCATTCGCCTGCGGTCCGCTACCACTATCGGTATCGCACCGTCCACTGAGAGCGTCAGGGTCTGCTTCTTCTCCTCGGCGTCCTTGAGCCGATCGTTGACCATTTCCTCGAGTATCGTATCCACCTTCATCGGCTCGGTGTGTATCTCGAGGCTGCCCTTCTCCAGCCTGCTGATGTCCAGCATGCTCTCCACCAGGGCATACAACTTGTCGGTGTTCGCCTTGATGATCTTGAGCCTCTGACCGAACCTGGGGTCGAGCTTGGGTGCGTACTCGCCCTCGACCAGATCCACGTAACCCCTCATCACGGTCAGGGGCGTCCTGAGCTCGTGCGAGACCACGTCAATGAACTGACTCTTCATCTTCGTGACGCGCTCCAGCTCCTGATAGGTCTGAGTCAGCTTCTCGTAAGACCGCTCCAACTGGCTCTCGAGGCGGACCTTCGATGTGGTGTCCATCGCAACGAGGACGATGCCCTGAACATCCCCATTCTCAGACATGAGAGGAGTGACTTTGACATGGAGGTAGAACGCCTTGTCCTGCCTGGGGACGTAGTGGAGGTCCACCTTCTCCGACGCGTGACCCTCCATCCCCTGTATCACGAGCACGTCCAGACCGGACCTGTGCACCGCCGCGATCTCGAAGATGCTCGTCCCTGTCATCTCCTCCTCGCGTTCCCTCTCGAACACGCTCAGCATCTGTCGGTTCACTGAGAGCACGATGCCCTTCGGGTCCAGCGACATTATCCCTATCGGCGCGATGGAGAGCACCCTGTGCCTCTCCTCCTGGTCGCGCTTCACCAGGTATTCCGAACGCACGCTGTCCGCTGCGATCGAGATGTAGTCCGCAAGCACCTTCACCGCTTCTTCGGTCCCCTTGTCGAACGGAGGCTTTCCCTCGATGTTCCCTATCACGAGGTAGCCCAGGATCCTCCTGTGGTACACGATAGAGAACAACATCCCCCGGGCCATGCCGTACTTCCTCATGATCGCCCCGGCGGCCTCGGGCGCCTGCTCCGGGGTCTCCCACATGATGACGCTGGACCTGACATCCTGCTCCATGGCTGTCTGGATGGACATGGTTGCCCGGTAATTGGCGAACTCGTCCTTGGGGATGTCTTTGGGACCCGACGCCCCGACCAACCTCAGGTGGACCCGGTCCTCCTCCAGCAGCAGGACGCCGGAGTAGTCTGCGCCTGAGACCTCGCGGAGTCCTTTGGCGATGGAGCGGAAGGCCTCATCTGCATTTGATGCCTCGTGGAGATGGTCTGTGACCGTCCTGATCGTGTCGAGCAGGACGGTCATCTTATCGTCAGCATGTGGCAAACTGTCTATCCTCCGGAGGATGGAGAAGCTGTCTGGTCTTCCCTCAACGGCGTCCACGATAGATAAGACGTTCGCAGTGCATGTTTTGGGACGGGAACGGCTAACATAATGTGCTCTGACCGACATTCGTCTCCGATGGCGCTCAGGAACATCGGCGGAAGGAGGCCGACTATCGGCGACGACGTGTATGTGGACGAGAGCGCACTCCTGATAGGAGACGTCGTCCTGCGCGGGCGCGCGAGTGTTTGGCCTTGTGCGCTCCTACGCGCGGACGACGACACGGTCGAGGTCGGCGAGGGATCCGCCGTCATGGACATGGCGTTCCTCGAGGCTCCAAAGGGCAGGCCCGTCAAGATCGGCAGGGACTGTCTGGTATCCCACGGGGCTCGCCTGCACGGGTGCGTCGTGGAGGACGGGGTTCTCATCGGGATCGGGGCCATCGTGCTAGACCGAGCAGTCATAGGCAAGGGGAGCATAGTCGCCGCCGGCAGCGTGGTGCCGCCAGGCAGAGAGATACCGCCTGGGTCAGTGGCTGCGGGGGCGCCCGCTGTCGTCACAAGGCAGACGAGCAGCGCGGACGCCGACCTTGTGGCGGCAGAACTCGATGCAATCAGGACGAAGGCTAGAGGGTATTCCGAGGGCCTGAACGTTCGATGATTGCCGTCCGATGCTACCACGGCCCGGCTTGCCGGACAGGACCGTAGTACGCTTAGTTTATATACGGCGAGGCCAATTGATTTGCTCAGCCCGAAACCTCCGAAGTTGTGGGTGGAGGAAGGCTATAGACACCGTGAGGTGCATCGGTTTGGAGATACACTTCGGCAAACCAGTAATGGCAAGGGTGCGGAAGTGCCGCACAGTCGTCGTCAGGAACAAGCGCCAGAACGACGACGAGAAGAAGTGACCTTCGGGGATCATAGTCCCGAATTCTGCAGATGATGGGTGCCATAGGGACTCCGCCAGTCGCCCGATCGCCCTTCACGCCCCGGACATATTTATGGGTTCATCCCGAAAAATATATACCCACCGGACGCCAATATCTCGGACGGAAGGGATATAAATGGCTTCTGGACAACCGATGGGCCCTGCACCGCAGGGTCAGTACCCGGGATACGCACCAGTCTACCAGCCTGTACACAAGCCGATGATCGAATCCGTGAGACCAATCGTCTCCGACCTCATGTTGGCCATAGCGGCCGTAGTGGGGCTGTTCCTGCTGATGCTGGGATGGATGATCTTCGGCCTCGCAGACACCAATGCTGGTGCGGATGCGGGCCAAGTCGTTAAGGCGTTCGGCCTGTTCATCCTGACCGTCGCGATGATGCTCGGCGGTCTCATCAGGGTGGACATGGAGAAGTGGGTCAGGGTCTCGCTCGTTATTGGCGCGGTCCTCCTGGTGACTTGGGAAGGGTTCTGGTCGCTCTACTGAGGACCCGACTCGACACAAACCCCTCGTTTTTTGACTTCTTTTCCCAGTTTCTCCTCGACTGACTGTATCTTCCTGTCGATCGTGCCCGTCACGCCTCTGCGATCATCGATCTTCACGGTGGTGATCACCCTCGACGCCATGCCCATGACACGCATGTGACATCCCCTCACGACAGACATAACGGCGTCATAGTCCCCCTCCACTACGGTCCCCATAGGGCAGAGCCTGTAAGGAAGGCCCGACACCTCGACGATCTTGATGCATTCCGCGACATACTGGCTGACGCTCTCTCCCTTTCCGAGGGGGACGACACTGAACTCCACGAGCACATGACCACCGCCGTACGATTCTGTCCATCCGACCAATGGCGAGCAAGATCCCACTGACGCAGACCCGGCTAGGGTCGCGAGGTTGAACGCCAATCTATTTATACGAGCGAAATCTAAATGAATCTTCTGGTAAGTCGGCGCGGTTCTCAGTCATGGGGCTGGTATGTTATGAAGAGGCGAGGGGAGTCTTTGAATATTATTACCAAACTGAAGAAGTCGGACAGCGAGCCGGCGGGCAGTACGCTAACCGTCGAGCACCTGACCAAGGCGATCAAGAACAGCATAGACAAGCAGGGCATGCCCGAGGAAGAGGCCAGGGCCATGGCCCAGCATGTCATGAACTTCTTCGGATATAGCGAGAGGATCATCGACAATGTCCTTGAGCCCGAGGACAGGGACGCATTCTACATGCTCGAGGACGCAGGCATACTCGTCACCGAGCGCGAGGAGACGACCCTCTACGATGGCCGCGAGTGGCGCATACACTACTGGATGTTCCGCAAGGACCGCATCCACGAGCTCATATCCGGTCGCAGCAGGGGCATCGTCGGCGAAGGCGAGCTGTCCAGTGTCTACGACGAGATACCGGACGATATCTGGACCCGCGAGTGAACGGATTCTACTTTCACGCGACCCAGCGAAAGTCATTTGACCAGAGTGTCCCCTGGACCTGAAGGATGGCATCATCCCTGTTCCCTTACGCGCCCAGGCCGGGCCAGGACACTCTCATGCAGGCCGTCGGGCATGCGTGCGACTCTCGCGCCCACACGGTAATCGAGAGCGGCACTGGCACCGGGAAGACCGTGTGCGCCCTGTCCGCGTGCGTGGAGCACTGCCATGCTAGGGGCAAGAAGCTCCTGTACCTCACGAGGACCAATTCCCAGCAGAGACAGGTCATGCTCGAGCTGCGGATGATATCCGAGCGGCACAAGGTGTTCGGCGTGGCCCTCCAGGGCAGGAGGAACATGTGTCCCCTCGCCGCGACCGACGAGGAGCTGAGCCAGGGCAGCCCGGAGGAGCTCTCCAAGGTGTGCAGCGAGCGGAAGGCCCGCGTGCTGAAGGGGGACGAGCAGGCTTGCAGGTTCTACGCGTCCACGATATCCGACGACCTCTCACCCGTGCTGAGGTACGCCAGGGACGAGCTGCCGACAGCGGAGGAGTTCGTTGACCACTGCGTGGACCGGGACCTGTGTCCGTACGAGGTGTGCAAGCTGCATGTGCCGGTCGCGGACGTCGTCGCGTGCCCCTACATAATGTTCTTCGACAGGTTCATCAGACACGCCCTGCTCGACTGGATGGCATCCTCCCCCTCGGACATCGTCGTCCTGGTGGACGAGGCGCACAACCTGCCGTCTTACGCGAGGGAGCTGGAATCCGCGGACCTCAGCAACATCACCCTAAGGCTGGCCCACAGGGAGGTCGAGGAGTACGGGGACCCCGAGATCGTCGAGGGCACGAGCCTCAGGGACTTCATATGCATGGTCGAGGAGATCCTGGACAAGGCGGTCGATGAGTACCTGATAGACGAGGACGGGATCATCCCGCAGTCCTTCGTCGAGGAAGAACTCATGTTCGCCACGCACCAGACGAGCAGGGGCATCAAGGGTCTCCTGTCCCAGGCAACCAACTTCGGCGAGATGGTCAGGGACAACAAGAAACTCTCCGGGCGCCTCCCCAGGTCCTACGTGTTCGGCGCATCCAATTTCCTCACGTTCTGGCACACGCTCGACGAGGAGGAGTACATCAAGCTCGTCACTTCAGGCGATGTCAAGTCCATCGAGGCGTACTGTCTGGACGCCTCCATCGCGTGCAGGCCGCTCATGGAATGCCACGCGAGCATACACATGTCCGGGACGCTCAAGCCCCTGGACGACTACAGGGACTCAATAGGCCTACCGCGCGACTCGCGCCTTGTGGACATCCCGTCCCCGTTCCCGCCTGGCAACAGGCTCGTGCTATACTCCGACGACGTCACGACCAAGCACGACGACATCAGCAGGGACGACTCGCTCCTGGACAGGATGTCGGAGCGGGTATCGAGCATACTGTCACGTGTCCCCAGGAGCACCATCGTGTTCTACCCGTCTTACGCCCTCATGGAACGGATAGCCTCGAAGACCGCGGACGCCTCCAGGGGGAGGGACGTCTTCTTCGAGACCAGGCGGATGGACCAGGCGGACCTCATGGACGCTGTCAGAGGCTTCAAGGCCTCGTCGGGCAAGGCCGTGATGCATGCCATCGCCGGGGGGAGGGTCAGCGAGGGACTGGACTTCCCAGGTTCCGAGATGGAGGTCGCCGTCGTGGCTGGCATCCCGTATCCGAAACCGACTGCGAAGCAGAGAGCGCTCCAGCACTTCTGCGAGCTCAGGTTCGGAGACGGATGGTCGCACGCGGTCCAGGCGCCCACCAGCAGGAAGCTCCAGCAGGCCATAGGCAGGCTCATCAGGAGCGAGACGGACAGAGGCGTCGCGCTCGTGCTCGACAAGAGGATCGTACACTTCAAGGACACGATCCAGGCCATGAGGACGGAGGACCCCGTTTCGGACATGGAGGACTTCTTCTCGAGGACGGACGTGCCCACGCCGGAGGCGCCCCCGCCGCGGAAGAGGAAGGGGCTCCAGCTCTGATGCCAGGGAAGAGACGGACGTGCAGTTATTAACCCCCCTTGCGATATGCCCTCCCGGATGTCCCCATTGGAGGCCGCACTGGCGGGCCTTTGGCTCATGCTCCCGGCGCTCGTGCCCAACTCAGCCGCAGTACTTTTCGGGGGCGGGACCCCGATGGACCTCGGAAGGAGCTGGCGCGGCAAGCGTGTGCTCGGCGACGGGAAGACCTGGAGAGGGTTCTTCGGCGGGGCGCTGACCGGCTTCGGCGTCGGGTCCATCGAGATCATAATCACCACGATGCTCGACGAGCAGGACGCGTTCGGGTATGGGGACCTCCCGTGGGCGGTCGCCATAATCGCGGCCCTGAGCTTCGGAGCGATGACCGGGGACTGCGTGGGCTCGTTCATAAAAAGGCGCCTGGGAGTCGACAGGGGCAAGAAGGCGCCCGGCCTGGACCAGTACAACTTCGTCCTCGGGGCGATCGTCACGGTCATCATCGTGAGTCCTGGCTGGTTCTCAGGACACTACATCGAAGGCAACGGCTACTGGGGGCTCGCCATGTTCCTGGTCGTGGTCCCACTGCTCCACAGGTCCGCGAACATCATAGGTTATAAGTTGGGCAAAAAGAATGTGCCCTGGTAGGGGGCGCGCAGATGCTCAAGCAGATGCTCAAGGACTTGAAGGTCGTGCAGACAGGGGAGTTCGTGCTCGCGTCCGGGAAGAAGAGCAACTTCTTCGTGAACATCAAGAGGGCCAGCACGGACCCGAGGGTGTTGAGGGAGATAGGAAAGGCAATGGCGCCTCACGTGGGTGACAGCAAGATCGCAGGCATGGCGCTGGGCGCAGTGCCGATAGCCGTCGCGGTCGCGCTCGAGACCAACAGGCCCTACGTGATGGTCAGGAAGGAGCCCAAGGACCACGGCACCAAGGAACTGATCGAGGGCGACGTGGTCCCGGGCGAGAAGTTCGTCGTCGTCGAGGACGTGGCCACCACGGGGGGCTCCACGATGAAGGTAGTGAACGCTCTCAGGGCAAAGGGTGCCCATGTCGTGAAGGCGATTGTCGTCGTGGACCGTGAGGAGGGGGCGAAGGAGCTCCTGTCCGAGAACGGCATAGAGCTCGTCTCCGTGTTCAAGGCCAAGGACCTCGTATGAGCAATGCAGATGCGGATCTTCGCTGCATCAGGTGCAGGCTCTGCGAGACCAGAACACAGGTGGTCCCAGGCGCTGGCGACAGCTCCGCCGCGCTCGTGTTCATAGGAGAGGCGCCCGGGAGGGACGAAGATTCGAAGGGCGCGCCTTTCGTCGGCCGCGCAGGGAAGGTACTCGACGGGGCGCTCGCTCATGCGGGCATCTCCCGCGACATGATATACATCACGAACCTTGTGAAGTGCCGTCCCCCGAGCAACAGGAGGCCGAAGGATGACGAAGTCGAGGCGTGCGCGAGACACCTTGAGGCCGAGATGGGCGCGATACACCCGAAGATCGTCTGCCTCCTAGGCCAGACCGTCACCAGGAACCTGCTCGGCTGTGATTCGGACATGAGATCCCTCGTCGGAAAGGAGTTCCCCCTTATCATCGGGGGAAAGAAGGTGCGGGCGTTCGTCGCTTATCATCCTGCGGCGTGTCTATATAGAAGGGAGAACGTCGAAAGTCTGAGGGAGACCGTCCGGCGCTGCGCTGAGGCTGCAGGTCTCCGCTGAGGTCGCCGCCAATGGCACGGAACCACGACCGTCTGCAATTCATCGTCCTCCTCGTCTCATCGGTCTCGCTCCTATCCGTATCATTGCCGTCAATGAGCTCAGCTGCTGACCAAGGCGAGCCGACTTGGACAATAATGGTTTACATGGCAGCTGATGCGGAACCAGTCCTTCCGTGGGAAGAGGATATGAACGAGATGGAGGCGGCCGACCTCATGGACTGGATGGACGTCGTGGTCCTCATCGACCCTCTCGGTTTCGGCGACTCCGTCCTGCTGGAAGTCGAGAGAGATGCCAGCCCTGACATCGTCTCGACAGAGGTCGACGACGGAGGCGAGGTCATCCCGATGACAGGGGAGGCGAACATGGCCTCGCCTGACACACTGAGGGACTTCATCACGTTCACAGCTCGCAACTATCCCGCCGACCGGTTCGCGCTCGTGCTCTGGGGACACGGTGGCGGCTGGTACGGTCTCTGCCAGGACGGCTTGCTCGCCCTCCAATTACCAGACCTTGCATACGCCCTCGGGGCCGCCACAGAAGAGATGGGGAGGAAGCTCGACATCGTCATCGCAGACTCCTGCGCTGAGGGGGTCCTCGAGACGATGTACGAATTGCGCGAGGCGGCGGACTGGTATGTCGGCAGCGAGATGACCGTCCCTGCCCAAGGCCTCAGGTACGACCTCGTCCTTGACAGCCTTTCGAGGGACCGGAACGTCTCTCCAGCGGACTGGGGCGCCCACATCTGCGAGATACACAGGGTGACACTCTACTTCGACTCATGGTCGGCGACCATGGCTACGTTCGATCTCGGCGCTCTGGACGGGTTCGCAGGCAGTCTGGAGGCACTGTCGTCGTCCATGGAAGGGTATGCCAGCATCTACAGAGGCGCCCTGATGGGCGTCCTCCTCCAGACCGCGGCATCCGACCTCGTGGAATGGTATCTTGACATGGGCGATGCCCTGAAGAAGCTCGCATCATCGAGCCTGCCGCTCGAGGTCCGATACATGGCATTCGAAACACTCCTGGCATACGATGCGCTCGTCTACGACTTCGAATTGTACGCGAACCCCTTCGAGGACGACTTCGACACCGTGAGCAACTACACGGGCGCTGCCGTCTACGCACCGGGCGACGATGCGATGGATGAGCTATATGGAGCACTGTCGTTCTCGGGCGTCGGTTGGGGGGATGCGACCTCACTGATCAGGAGCGACGAGCCCACGACGGTGAACCAACTTGGCCCGGACGTGACCTACAACGACACGGACGGGGATGGCGAGCTGGATGAGGCGGTTTTGCACTGGGACCTGGACTGTGACAGATACGTGGCCTGGGTCTTCTCCCAGACTGACGAGGGCGTGCAATTCGTCGGAAGCTTCGAGTCCGACTTGCCCTCCTTGGCGATAGGCGGCGTCGCTGGCGACCTCACGGTCTCTGCGAGCGCTTGGACACAGGGGAGCGCGGTCTCGCACCACGGCGTCAACATCCAGCTGACCCGCACCGTGGACGTATGCGTGCGAGTGATATCGAGAGATGGACCCGTGGGCGACGGGTTGAACGTCCGCATCTGGACAGCCCATGGACCCGTCGGGCTATCACATACGGGAGACATGTTCTGTGGATGGATACTGGTCCCTGATGAGGCAGCCTTCGGGGACCTCCTGACGGTCGAGGTCATCGGTACGGACGGCGAGGTCCTTGCGTGGAACAGGACTTATGTGCAGGGTACCGAGATCATGCTGGAGATCTGCCTCGTGAAGGATGTCGATGACCCAGTCGGCACGCAGTTCCTCATTCCCGCAGCGGCCCTGGTCGTATGCGCCATAGCCGCGGCATTCTATGTGAGAGACGAGATGAGACGTCGAGGGGACAAGCCCTAGAACCGCTTCTTGAACAGGAACTTGAGGTTGCCCATGCCGTCCTTCCAGCTCTGCAACTTCACCTCGCCGACCCTGACCCTGTATGTGATCGGCACCTCCGCCGCCTTGGACTTCTTGAACGCCTCGACCTTGATCTCCTCGGACATGGCCATGCCGTCACTCTCCAGCGTGAACCCGCCCAGTACCGACCGCCTGAACACCCACATGCCGCTCTGGGAGTCCCTGACCTTCACCCGGAACAGGATCCGGGCAGCGAGCGACAGGACCCTGTTCCCGAGCCTGTGCTTCGCGCTCATCGCACCCTTGGCCATGTCTGCGAACCTGTCCGTCGTTATGAAATCGAGGCCTTGGGACTCGAGCATGTCCACCAGCTTCGGTATGTCCGATGCGGGGTAGGTCATGTCCGCATCCAGCGTCGCCACGATCTCCCCGGAAGCCTTCTCGAAACCGGTCTTGTAGGCGCGTCCATAACCACGCCGTGACTCCTCGACGACCACAGCGCCCTTCCCTGCCGCGATCTCCCTTGTCCTGTCGCGCGAATCAGTGTCGACGACGAGTATCTCATACGGTCTGATGCCCTCGAGCGCGGCCTTGACCTCGTCGATGACGAGGCCGATGCTGCGCTCCTCGTTCATGGTTGGGATGACCACGGACACCTTCGTCACAGGGTCAACCTCCGGCCGGCGGCCTCGACTGCTCCTTGCCTCGTTCGGCCATCACACGCTCGGGCGGCCTCTCGAAGAACTTGCACAGGAGGTACCCCATCACCGCCACCGCCAGTCTGGCGACCGCCCAGAAGGACCGCGACGTCTCGAGCAGACGTTGCGGCTTGTAGCTGGGCCACAGGTTCCCGTGCTTCATCGTCAGCTGCTTCCTGCCCCAACCGTTCCAGAAGGCCTGTTTGAAGAA
>DUKU01000001.1:943-8229 GCA_013329135.1 Thermoplasmata archaeon | reverse complement strand
GAGCTCGCCCGGTCATCCGAGCAGGACCGGAAGACGATGTCGCTCGACATCGACGAGCTGGACGTGCTCAAGGGCGCGTCGCAGTTCCTGGGCGGCCAGTTCGGGTGCGATGTCAGTGTCTACACAGCAGATGACCCGGCCAGGGCCGACCCCAAGGGTAGGGCGAGGTTCGCCAGGCCAGGACGCCCAGCGGTCTACGTCGAGTGAGGTGCCCGGTCTGCCGTGCGCCCCGCGATAACAGGGTCCGAAAGGATTAAGACGAGTCTGACTAGATATGACTACACTGGTCGTTATCATGCGTTCCTGGACCGTTGCTATCGTGCTGATATGTTGCCTAGCACTTCTACTCGCCCCGTCGTCCGGCGCCGAGGCCCAGGACGGAGACACGATCTCGATCGAGTCTAGACTCACCATCACTGCCCTGGACACGCTCGAAGGGCGCGGCAGCGTCCAGTACTACATCGAGGGCGCTCCGGCAAGCGCACTCAGGACCGCCTTCCTGACATCCTTCGACGCCAACAGGAACCTGTATGTCGACGCGTCGGAAGTCATCAGATTCCTGGCCGACCTGGGTGATGAGCTCGAGGGAAGGCAGTACTGGGGCGTGGCAATCGAGAACCCGACCAACTACTCTGCCATGACGGAGTCCGATGTGACGAATCGCACATCCGGGTTCGTGAGCACGTTCCCTTCCTCGACGGATCCGATATCCTTTGGCTACGACTTCGATGCCAATGGTGAGAGCACAACGAAGCTCCTCCGCCTGTCAGAGCTGGCTGTCCAGACGTTCATGGGCTCGGTCGAGGCTGTCGCTGGGCTCACATTCGAGGGCACACTGGAGGTCAGCGACCGGGTGATGATGTTCGGCCTGGCGAGCTTCACGACCCCTGACCTCATCGACGGGAAGATATCCGAGCTGAGGACACCCATCGGCAGCGTCATGTGGTATTCATTCTCGGCAGAGGTGGGGACTGCGAACCCGCCCGCCAGCGAGACACTGACGTTCGAGCGGTTCAACGTGCTCGAGAACCAACAGATGGCGTTCATCGTCCTGGTGATCGCCTGCACGCTCATCCTCCGGGTACCGGCCAAGAGCTTCGAGAAGTACAGGCTCCAGCATCCGAAGAAGTTCAGGAAGTCCGCCAAACCGCTCCCGACTGTGAGGGTGTTCTCATGGTCGATAGTGGCGGTCCTCTGCGCGCTGTATCTGCTCCCGTTCATGTTCTCCTTCGCCGACAGGAACCTGCTCATCTACTCGTCATATCTGTACATCTTGGCCCCCGCCGCCGTCCTCGGCACGTATCTCTTCACCAGAGGCATGTACAGCATGGCAGCGCTCCGTATCCCGGAGGACATCGTCATCGAGGTCAAGCAGGCGCTCGTGAGGCCGGATGGGGACGCCGGCGAGCTGAGGTGCCAGATATGCATGATGCCCATAGATGCCGGGCTCGACCTGTACGAGTGCGTGTGCGGGTATGCGATGCACATGGCCTGCGCCCAGCGGTTACAGACATGCCCCCAGTGCGCGGCGGTGCTGTTCCCAGAGCACACACGCTCGATCGAGTGCAAGTCGTGCGGCGAGACATTCCTCACGTCGGGCGAGGAGGACCCGTTCGCGCTCCAGTGCACCAAGTGCGGGGCGTTCCAGGAGGAGGTCAAACCGAGCAAGAACTACCTCGTGGTCGACGTCGATGCGAAGAGGGCCTACAACATGATCCGGTCCATGGGTCTCTCAGGGAGGCCGGCTATGGTGCTTACATCCGAGTTCCCCGGCAAGGTCAGGGAAGAGAACGAGCTGGGGGACGATTTCGAGGTCAAGTGGCTCACGGAGAGCTCGGGCGATATAGACAGCGTCAACATCAAGGACCTCGACGGGGACGTGATGGAGGCTGTATCCACGTTCCTGATGACGACCAAGCGCTCAGGCCTGCTCATGGACGGCATCGAAGCCATCGTGTCGGAGAACGGTTTCGAGGCGGCCCTCGCCTTCGTCAAGCGCATGAACGACCTGGCGACCATCCACGGCGCGTCGGTCGTGATGTGGGTCGACAGGAACAGGATGCCGGAGGACCAGAACCTCGCCATCAGCGACGAGTTCGACGAGATCCACGACTACCTCTGAGCTCCTTCCCGGCCCAACGCTTGTAGAGCCTGTTCTCGACGCCCAACACATCGAGCACCCTTCCTACGACGAAGTCCACCATGTCGTCGACCGTCTTCGGGCTGGGGTAGAACGCCGGGCACGCGGGCAATATGACCGCTCCCGCGGACGACAGCCTCTCCATGTTCGATAGGTGTATCGTCGACAGAGGGGTCTCCCGGACCACCAATACGAGCTTCCGCCGCTCCTTGAGCGCGACGGATGCCACCCTCGTGATGAGGTTGTCCGCGATGCCGCACGCGATCTTGGACATCGTCGATGCGCTGCACGGGATGATGACCATCGCGTCGAACTTGACGGAGCCAGACGACACGGGGGCTGCGAGGTCCGAGTTGGAGAAGTGGCCGTCCCCGAGGGATTCTATCTCCTTCCTGTCTAGTCCGGTCTCCTGCTCGGCTATGGCCGCGGCATCGTCAGAGACGATGACGACCTTGTGTCCGCGGAGTGCCTTCAAGAGCCTTATGCCGTATATGCTCCCAGATGCCCCGGTCAGGGCGACTACCGTCGTCACGAGCCCGGCTAGGAGCTCCCCATGACAAAAGCCTTTTCATCCATGGACGCATGCCAGGTCGTTCGCGTGCGCGATGTCTGGCACCATCGATAGGCGGCAAGGATTTAAATAAGTGGAGCCTCTTATCCGCGATTTGCCACCCATGTGGCACATGGACCAGTGGCAATTGCATCTCGTTTGAGGTAATCCGATGGCTACAGCGTTTGACGTACCCCCGAACAAGCTCATACCGAAGATTGCGGACGAGCTCAGGAAGCTCGAGACGATAAAGGCCCCAGAGTGGGCGGCCTATGTCAAGACCGGCCGGCACACCGAGAAGAGCCCCATGGAAGAGGGCTGGTGGTACACCAGGTCTGCCGCGATGCTCCGCAAGATATACATCGAGGGCCCGATCGGCACCACAAGGCTGGCGGCCAAGTACGGCGGCACCGCCGACAGGGGTTCCAAACCCGACAAGGCAGTCCGGGGTTCAAGGTCCATCTCCAGGCACACTGTGCAGCAGCTTGAGAAGAGCCAGCTGATACACAAGGAGAAAGACGGTGGCAGGGCGGTCACCGCCAAGGGCCGCAAGCTGGTCGATTCGTTGGCCACGCTGGTCCTCAAGGAGATGGCTGCCCAGAACCCGGAACTCACCAAGTACCTGTGAGTGAGCCAGTATGGCGGACGATACAGAGCTCGACGCATTGAGGCAACGGAAGCTCCAGGAGCTTCAAGTCAGGGCGCAGCAGGAGGCCGTGGCGCAGGAGCAGGCGAAGCAGCTGGACACGCAGAGGGCCATGCTCATGCGGCAGATACTCACCCCCGAGGCGAGGGAGCGTCTGGCGAACCTGCGCATGACACGCCCGGACCTCGTGGAGCACGTCGAGAACCAGCTCGTGATGCTGGTGCAGTCCGGAAGGGTCACGGACAAGATAGACGACTACACGCTCAGGCAGCTGCTTAGGCGGATAATGCCTGCAAAGCGTGAGATCAAGATCGAGAGGAGATGACGATGGCCACGCACAAGCCACACGCGAGGAAGCTCAGACTGATGAGGGCGACCAAGAGCAACAGGAGGGTCCCAGCCTGGGTGATGATGAGGACGAACAGGACCTTTCTCAGGCATCCGAAGAGGAGACAGTGGAGAAGGACCAAGCTGAAGGTGTGAGGGGCTAAACATGGCAGAAGATGTCGAGAGGATATTCACAGTTCCGCTCAGGATGACGAAGCAGATCCCGAAGAGCAAGCGCGCGCCAAGGGCCATCAAGGAGGTCAAGGACTACGTGAGGCAGCACCTCGCGGATAAGTCCATGTCCAAGGACGACCTCCCCGCGAAGGATGTCTGGATAGATTACAAGTTGAACGAGCACCTCTGGTCGAGGGGCATCGAGAACCCGCCGAGCAAGGTCCGCGTCAAAGCCATACGGTTCGAGGACGGCCTCATCGAGGTCTCCCTGCCGGAGGAGTAGTCCTCCTGGAGTAGGACCTGATGCTTAGGCTCGGCGACGTCTTCGGCAGCGCGTACTTGGGCGTTTACTGCTCTGCGAGTGAGCGTTTTGCGATTCTGCCCGAAGGGGTGGAGAAATCCTTCGTCAAGGACGTCGAGGAGGTCCTCAAGGTGGAGGTCGTGCGCACATATATCGCAGGCTCCACACTCGTGGGCTCGCTCGTCGCGATGAACTCGAACGGCGTGATAGTCACCAATTTCGCTGAGAAGCAGGAGTTGGCGAAGCTCCCGAAGGACCTCAGGATAGGCGTCATGGAGGAGAAGCTGAACGCCGCGGGCAACAACATCGCCGCGAACGACAAGGCCGCGTGCGTGCACCCAGCCGCGTCCAGGTACTCCCTGAGGATAATCGAGGACACGCTGGGCGTAGAGGTCCACCTGGGCGCCATCGCAGGCACGGAGACCGTCGGGTCCGTGTGCCTCGCGACATCGAAGGGCGTCGTATGTCACCCGAGGACGTCGGAGGACGAGCTGAAGGGGCTCTCGTCATTGTTCGGGGTCCCTGCCGCGGTCGCGACCCTGAACTACGGTACGCCGTACCTGGGAGCATGCGCGATCGCGAACAGCAAGGGCGCCATTGTGGGCTCTACGAGCACACCGATAGAGCTCGGCCGCATCGAAGACGGCCTGGGCCTTTACTGAGAATCATACCTACGGGGAGAACAGCCAGACCTCGGTCCCTGCCTCGGGCAGGTCCTCAGGGGTGAAGTCCACTTCGTTCCCCACCTTGACGACCTGGTCCTTGCCGCACAATGCCAGGAAATCCTGCACCGGCTTTATCGAGAGTGACAGCCCCTGGGTCCTGTAGTGCATCGGCACCGCGACCTTCGGGGCGATCCTGTCGATGATCCTCTTCGCGGCATCAGGTCCTATCGTGAAGACGTCGCCCACGGGCACGAACAGGACGTCGACCGGGGATATCTTCTCGATGGTCGCATCATCCAGGTCATGCCCGAGGTCCCCCAAATGGCAGAAGGACATGCCGTCGAGCTCGAACCTGAACATGACTATCTTGCCGCGCTTCGCGCCACCGACCTCGTCATGGCTCGCCTCGAGGCCCTCCACCCTCACGCCCTGCTCAACTGTCATGATCGGTGTGGAGAGCACGCGCGCGTCCTGTTTCTTCACCAGCCTGGCGCAGTTGTGGTCGAAGTGGTCGTGAGAGACGAGCACGAGGTCCGCCTTCGCCTTCGGGGGTGCGATGCCTATCGACTTGCCGTCGTGCGGGTCAGTGACGACCTGCACACTGCCATCTATCTCAAAACATGCGTGACCGTGCCACCTGATGCGCATGCGTCCGCCCCCGGGATGAAGTAATCATGGATTCCGTACTTAACACAGCCGGTGGTGCGCTCGGCCCTCTCAACCCTTGACCTTCCGGACGGTCCTGACCTTCCTGGTCTCCTGCGCTTCTGGTTCGGGTTGTGCAGGCTTTGCCTCGGCGTGTTTGACCTGCCTCACCTGCGGGGCTGGGGCCTCTACGGGCCTCTGGGGCGCGGGTACTGGCTTCGGTTCAGGCCTGGGCGTAGGCGCGGGTTCAGCGACTGGGGCCTTGACGCTCCTGACCTTCCTGGTCTTGGCTGCTGCGGGCTCCTCCGGGACGACCTTCGCAGACGCCGGCTGATGAGTCGGCGCTGGCACATGTCTCTGGACGGGTGGTTCCGGCTGCCTCCTGACCTGAGGGACCTCTCTGTGGATCAGATCTTCGGCGGTGTGCGCTACCTTCGGCTGTGCGCGTTCCTCGGGCTCTGGTGCCGCCCGGGCGGCGATTTGGGCCGCTTCGGCTCTCTCAAGGAGCGGGCTTCTGAGCGTAGATTCTATCTTGTGATTCACAGTGCCCGGCTCGAACTTCTGCTTCTCCAGAAGCAGGTCGCGCTCGAGTTTCTCTATCTGGAGGATCCACTCATCCTCCTCCTCGAAGTCCCATCCGCAGAATTCGCAGATGTTCGCTTCGAGCGAAACGCCAAGACCACAGCTAGGGCATTCTTTCTTGGGTTCACCGCGGTCCATTTTTTTGCCCATCGCTCAGATAATTCGATGGACATTATATAAGCACTTCTACAGGACAATGCAATCATGCGCCAGTGCCCCGAATAGGCATAGTCAAATACCTTATCTGGCGATTACTGGACGGAAATGAAGACCTTAGTGCTATGCGTCGACCGTGACGACGACCTCGGTGTCAAGGCAGGCGTCAACGGCCCCGTTATAGGTAGGAAGGAGAACCTTGACGCAGCACTGGCGCTTGGCCTTGCGGACCCCGAGGAGGTCGATACCAACGCCATCCTGTCAGGCCTGCAGTTGTACGACGACCTGACGAAGCGGGGCATCGACGCTGAGATAGCCACAATATCCGGGGATTCGCACGTCGGCTTCCAATCCGACCTCATACTGACCACGCAGCTCGAGAACGTCCTGGAGGTGGTCAAGCCGGATCGCGCCATCCTCGTCAGCGATGGCGCCGAGGATGAGTCCATCTATCCGGTCATATCGTCCCGGATCAAGATCGATTCTGTGAGGAGGGTGTACGTCAAGCAGAGCAAGAGCATCGAGGGCACGTACTACATGATTGTCAAGACCCTCCAGGACGAGAAGATGAGGCGCCGGTGGATAGTCCCGTTCTCACTCGTGTTCATCATCTGGGGCTTCCTGTCGTTCGTCACCAAGGTCATACAGTTCCGGGACGGCAACTATGAGGATATAGGGCTCCTGTCCCAGATGGCCTTCGGCGTCATCGGCGTCGTCCTTGGGTTCTACCTGATAGGTTGGGCGTATAGGTGGGCAGAGCAGTTCAGCGAGAGGATGACGCGCATGAGCAGGTCCATCAGACAGGGGAGCCTTGCCATACCCTTCGCGATCATAGGCATCGTCCTCGCGGTCGTGGGTGTCCTGATAGGCTACGACATGGCTGTGTCGTACAGGGAGGCGCTGCTGGAGCACGAGAGGAGCCTGGCCATATCCATCCTGATATTCGTGTCAGGCTCCGTCTGGTTCGTCGTCTTCGGCGTGTTCTCATACGAGACGGGCAAGTCTGTCACGTCCTTCCTTCAGACGGGCAAGATACGCTGGTCCTTCATCGTGATGATGGTCTCGGTCCTGGCGACAGGCTTCATCGTCCAGGGATCCGC
>DUKU01000001.1:0-891 GCA_013329135.1 Thermoplasmata archaeon | reverse complement strand
CTTCATCGTCCAGGGATCCGCGGACGCGCTCTCCTACTTCGTCGGCTATGGGGAGTACGACCTCCTTATCATCATGGCTGAGATGATCACAGGCATCCTAATCGCCGTCTTCAGCTCCGTCCTGAACGCCTCTTTGAGGTCAGAGTCGGGTCGGAAGGGTGCGTCCGCAGGGGCGTGAGCCCGTGAGGTTGGATGCATGGCTGCCGATGTATCATGAGATATGTCGTGAGTTCGCATACGACGAGGCCGCCGATGCACGCAGCGCGGAAATCCTGTCATCGATCCTATCGTCCCGCAGGGTGCCGGCCGTCCAGGAGCTCATGTCGGAGTGCCCCGCGAAGGTGACCATTTGCGGGGACGGCCCGTCCCTTCCCGAGGCCATATCGTCCGATCCTCCCAGAGGGTACGTGGTCGCGGCCGATGGAGCCACGACCACTCTGGCAGCGTCGGGTCTGAGGCCAGACGCGATCGTCACAGACTTGGACGGTGATGTCGAGCACCAGGTGACGGCCAATTCCATGGGCACACTTGTCTTCGTCCACGGGCACGGGGACAACCTGGATGCCATCCGGGCGGTCGTGCCGAGATTCGAGGGACGCGTGGTCGGTACATGCCAGGGCCCTCCGTCAGGAGGCCTCGTCAACATGGGCGGGTTCACGGACGGAGACAGGGCGGCGTGCATATTCTCAGGCCTCGGCGCACGGAAGATAACGCTCGTGGGGTTCGATTTCGAGAGGCCTTCTTTGAAGGCCTCCAGACCCTCTGATGTGAAGAGACGGAAGCTCGCCTGGGCGAAGAGGATACTGGAGACTCTCGTCGAGCAGGGAGTGCGAATAGACGGGCTCTGATGGGCATGGGCCATCTCTCGCACGCGTGCGACATCTTTTTAGC
>DUKU01000158.1 GCA_013329135.1 Thermoplasmata archaeon | reverse complement strand
CCTCGATTATGGGCTCCGTGACCATGCCGCCCACGACCTGCCCTTCCTCCTCGAGCATCTCGATGACCTTGACGAGCGCCTGGGTCTTCCCTGCTCCAGGGAGTCCTGTGATGCCGATCTTTATACCTCTCGCCATAGAATCACCGCAGTGCGGCACAAACGGTTCTCGTATGGGCCTTCAAATATTTACGGTATGTCATAAATCTTCAACACTCACAGCCTGCGCGTCAGGCCAAACGATCTAATCCTGTCCGTGCAGGACGTGCTTGATGAACATGAGCGGGTAGTTCATCTCCTTGGCGAACTTCATGCCTGCATCCAGCTTCGTGCCCTTGTAGGCTATCCTGATGGTGACGTCGAGCATGTCCCCCGTCAGGGAGACGTAATCGTACTGGCCGACCTTCTTCTTCAGCTTCGACCTGTCGATCCGGACGCTGACATCCTCGACATAGGGCTGGGCCCTGCTGCCGGCCTCCATGGCCTTCTCGAGGGTCTCGACGTTCTCAGCGCTCACGGGGACACCCACATACTGGTGGTATATCGTCCCGAGCTTGATACCGGCCTCGAAGGCGGCCCTTTCGGAGTGGGAGCAGTCGAAGTACTTCTCAGACTCCTGCTCCCTTTTGTCTTTCGTACAACGGTCCCCCTACAAGGTACGCGATGGTCAGAGCCAGCGCGATGCCTGTGGCGGTACGTGAGAATGCCGTATATAACTGTTGGTCGCCGACTATGACGATGCCAGCGACAGTTGGCAGGAGCGCCAGCGCGATGCCTACGATGCTAGCGGCCGCCAACCCTCCCCGTATCTTCGGGTACGGGATGGTGGATGCCATGAGGATGCTCGCGATGAGCGCCGCGGACAGGACCAGCCCTGGTGCCTCTGCCAACGGGAAGTAGAACCCGGCCGGTTCGCTGCCTTCCGCCGAGCCGAACAACAGGCACATGAGCAGTATGAAGAGCGCGGCTGCGGGGGCGGGCAGTCCCGCGAAGTGGGGCAGCTCGAACCCTCCAGCACTGAACCTGGCGAGCCTGAACAGGCCGCTGAGCATCACGGCGACCGCGCATGCGAGCACCAGGAGGTCCTGGGCCGTCTGCAGGGGCGCGACGGTCGGGTCCTCGAACTCGGCATAGACCAGGAGTGCTGGCGCGAACGCGAAGGACACCGCGTCGGAGATCGAGTCCAGCACCTGTCCCCTCGAGTGTTTGCTGCCGTACCTGCGCGCCATGAACCCGTCCAAGCCGTCCATGACCATGGAGAGGAGCAAGAGGCTGGTGGCGGAGAGATAGCTCCCGTCGAATATGTACACGATCGCGATGAAGCCGAGCGCCCCATTGGCGAGCGTGAAGAAGTCTCCCAGGGACACCCTATCCAGCGCGGTCATCCTCTACCTCCGCGACACAAGTCACTCCCGCCCGGAGCCTCTGCCCCACGGTCGCTTTTATCACGACCTTGCCCGGAGGCATGATGAGGTCGACCCTGGAGCCGAACCTGATGAGTCCCAGCTTGTCCGCCTTCCCGACCCTGTGGCCCTTGTCCACATAGGGTACTATCCTGCGGGCGAGTATGCCGGACATCTGAATGATCGTGACATCGCCTATACCCGTGTCCATGGTGACGACGACGCGCTCGTTGTTCGGGGACCTCTTGCTGAATGCCGGGAGGTGCTTGCCCGGATGTCTCACCATGTTCGAGACCAGACCGTCCAGAGGGGCCCTGGTGACATGGACGTTGCGTATCGCCAGGTAGATCGATACGAGGCCCTTCTCGTGGTCCACCTCCCTGACGGTGCCGTCAGCGGGGGCGACGATGCCGCTACCCGCGGGCCTCCGGGGGTCCCTGAACACGAACACCAGGAACGCTGTGAAGACCGCGAAGCCTACGCACGCGAGAATGCTAACGAGGAACAGGACCGCAGCCGCTGCGGCGCTCGCGAACACGAACAATCGTCCGCCTCTGGCGATCAATCAGGACACCTCTGTTCCCAGAGCGAAGTCAAGAGTGAACCCCTATTTAAGAAGCATCTTGGCGTCCACCACGATGACGCCCCTGCTCTTTATGAATACGGGGTTAAGGTCCATCTGGTCCAGCTTGTCCATGTGCTTCTCGCCGAACGCGGACACGGCCAACAGCAGGTTGATGATCCCTTCCCTGTCGACCTTGATCTTCCTGAAGCCTTCGAGGATCGGCGCGGCCTTGATCTCCCGCAGCATCTCCTCGGCGTCCTCGCGCTTTATGGGCACGACCCTGAAGGTCACGTCCTTGTACACCTCGGTGTAGATGCCTCCCAGGCCGAACATGATCGTGAGCCCGAAGGTGGGGTCGTTGATGAGGCCTACGATGACCTCGACCTTCCTGTCCTGCATCGATTCGACGAGTATGTTCTCGTTCGGGAACCTGTCCCTCATCTTCGAGAACTCCTGCTCGAACTGGTCTTTGGCGATGTCCAGAGAGACGCCGCCGACATCCGTCTTGTGGAGTATGTCGGGTGAGCAGACCTTGAGCACGACGGGGAACTTCAGCTTCTTCTGGTCAATGGCGGAGAGCGCCTTGCCGACCTGGAAGTCCGTTGTCGGGATGCCTGCCTCTCGGAGCGCCTCCTTGACCTCGTTCTCCGCGAGCGACTTCCTGCCCTCCTTGAACACAGAATCGATGACCGACAAGCTAACCCTGCTCCTGATGAACGAAATGCGCCTTAATCCTTGCCATGGCTTTGGATGGCTGCCTGGCCGAGGCGCCTGCCAAGTGCCAAGGCGGACTTGTTGAGGTCGTGGGTGGCCTTAGGCACCGATTCCAGCATGGCCCTCTCGAGCGCCTCGTAGGACACGATGTCGGATATCTCCCTGAACGCGCCGAGCATGACCACGTTGCTCACGACCCTGGTGCCTATGCTCTCGGCCTCCTTCGTCGCCTTGATCAGGTACACGTGCCCTGAGGGCTTGACCCTGACGAGGTCGGGGTCGAGAATGACGTTCGTCCCTGGCTTGACATCGTGTATGTACTTCTCGTAGGCCTGTTGGGACATCACGACGAGGTAGTCCGGGATCTCGACGAACGGGTAGTGCATCTCGCCCGTGGATATCTTGACATCGCACTTGGAGTGGCCGCCCCTCGCCGATGGGCCGTATGACTGGGTCTGGATGGCAGACTTGCGTATGACCTTGCCCTCGCTCGTCATCGGCCGGTCATAGAGTGCGGCGGCCCTTGCGAGCACTACGCCCATGAGTATCACCCCTTGGCCGCCGAAGCCGGTGAACCTAGTGCCTGTTTCCATGTCCCTTCACTCCTACGCTCTCCTGGTAGCATTCCCTGTCCCTGTTCACGAACTCGCCTATGGTTATCTGGCCCGCGAGGTTGAGGTCGACATGGTCCACGGCTGCGCCTCTTGCCTTGTCCCTCCTGACCGTGCTCTCCTTGAACCAGTCCAGCATGGCGGTCGGGTCGGCCATCTTGTTCCTGCGGCCGAAGTTGGTCGGGCACTGAGACACGACCTCTATGAAATTGAAGCCCTTCTTCTCCAGGGCGGTCTTGATCGACTTCGTCAGCTCGTGCACCTGTCTGGTGGTCCATCTGGCGACGTAGTTCGCCCCTGCGGCCACCGCGATCTCGGCCAGGTCGAAGGGGTACTCCTTGTTGCCGCCCGGGGTCGTCGTCGAGAGGAAGTCATGAGG
>DUKU01000021.1:9221-13183 GCA_013329135.1 Thermoplasmata archaeon | reverse complement strand
GTATCCGTATGCGAATGCGGCTGCGAAGAACGTAGCAGTCACAACTATGGCTGCAGCAACGAGAACCCTCTTCCGACCCCTCACCATCTCGAATGCCCCGTGTGTGGATGGGCCCGGGGGGTATTTGGCGTTGTCTGAGGATTCTCCGGACGTCCTGGTGAAAGTCACCTGGTCAGTCCACGACTTCCAGGTCCCTCTCGTTCCCCGCGCCATCGTAGCACGCCCAGCTCCTCATGTTGTACGGCTCGCACACGATTATGTGGCAGTACCCGAACCTGTTGAACAGGTCCAGGTCCGCGTCCGATGGATAGCAGCTCCCCGACGGGTGCGAGTGCACCGTCCCCACGATCTTCGGCTCGTGCGGCATCATGTGCATCCGGAACAGAGCGGAGGTCTCCCCCGACTCTGTACCTGGCAGGAGCCAGAGCTCCTTGATGACGCCATTGTCGGCCTTCAGCATGGCCGCGAACTCGTTCGGGTACTGGGACTTCGAGGCCTCGAGTATCATCTTGAGGGTCCTCTTCTTGATGGCCTTGACGGGCTCCATCCTCTTCGTGAAGTCGAACAGGGGCACCGTCGTCAGCCCTCCAGGCCAGCCCTGTCCTTGATGACCGAGACGAAACCCTCCTTGTCCTTGACGCTCAGGACTATCTGGTCCACGAGCGGCCTCATCAGGCTGCCGAACTGCTGCGGCCCGTCCAGCTTGATGGATATGAGCTCCTTGAAGGACGCCGTGACGAACACGGTCTTCTTCTTGGCCACGTACTTCACGCCTATCCCGACCATGACCGACCCATAGGTCACCTTCACGTCAGTGACGCCCTTGATGTACCTGTACGGCACGGTCGTGTTCATCAGCAGGCCCATCCTGAGGTGCAACCCCTTCTCGCCCGCATGGTGGCTCGTGAACATGGGCGGCACGAACAGGAGCAGGAGCGGGCCGCATATCAGGACCGCGCACGCAATCCACATGACGCGTGCGAAGTCCTCGACGGCGTCGTAGGCGAGGAATAGCATGACGGCCATGGCCACGATGTCTATGGCCGCGCCCGCGGCGAACCACAGCTTCGGGTAGTCTATCCTGACGGCGTCGACCGCTACCGGTGGCATCGTATCATCCTTGGGGGCTCAGTGCCTGTGCCCTATCATGGGCGACGAGGCCATCAGCTTCTCCTCGAGGTTCTTGTAGAACTCGCCCTTGAGTATGACGAACCTGGCCTTCTTCTCCGACGATGTGAACACGATCTCCTCGTTCCCGGTCAGGAAGACCTCCTCCTGGCCGTCCGCGACCATGACGCACTCCTTGGGCTCGTGGATGGTGACGGATATGGAGCTCTTGGCGGGCACGACGAGCGGCCTCGCGGAGAGCCTGAAGGGCGCAATCGGGGCTATCACGAGCGCCTCGACCCTGGGGTCTATGATTGACGAGCCGACGCTCATCGCGTAGCATGTGGAGCCCGTGGGGGTGGCGACTATGATCCCGTCCGCGCGCATCTGCGTGGCGGGCTTGTTGTCGACGGACACGACGAAGTGCCTCATCTTGGCGACATGGGCCGTGTGCACGACCGCCTCGTTCGTGGTGTCCTTCATCCGCTTGCCGTCGACGACGACCTTGAGCTTGAGGCGCTTGTCGATCTTGTAGTCGCCTTTGACGAGCTGGGCCATGGACGTCTCTATCTCGCCCGGCTGCACCTCCGTCAGGAAGCCCAGGACGCCGGCGTTCACGCCCAGTATTGGCAGGCTGGTGCTCTGCAGGGTCCTCAGGATCGTCCCGTCGCCTCCGACGGTGATGAGCACGTCCGCCTTCAGCTTGTTCAGCGGCACCCCGTCCCGTCCGAGTGCCTCCGCTGTGCGCTCCTCGAAGACGAGGTCCTCGCCCTCGAGCGCCTCAACGACCTTGTTCGCAACGCGCTTGAAGTTCTTCAGCTCCGGCGTGCCTGAAATGCCTATCCTCATAGGACCAGCTCCTTGATCTTCGGGTCACCATATGCCAGGAAGTTCTTCCTGTCGTCCAGGGAGAGCTCCATGTCCAGCTTGTTCCCGGTGAGGTCGACGACCTCACCTCCGGCCTCGCGCAGTATGAGGCACGAGGCAGCTATGTCCACGATCCTGATCATCCTCGACCGCTTGGTGCAGTTCATGTAGTGGGCCTGGGCCGAGCCCTGGGCCACGAGGCACATCTCCAGAGACGCGCACCCCATGGTCCTGACCCTGGACGCCATGGCCTTGACCTTCTCGCTCTCGGGCGCGACATCCCGGCCGTCGAACATCAAGAATAGGGAATCGTCCCGGTTGAACTTGGATACCGCGATCCTGTGGCCGTTGAGCTCCGCCCCGCCGCCCCTGCGGGCGTAATACGTGTCGCCAGAGAACAGGTTCCTGACGAGTGCGTGGTCGCAGTCGGCCATGGTCTTGCTGCACACGGCCATCGATATGGAGAAGAACGGGATGCCCCTGGTGCAGTTGACGGTGCCGTCGATGGGGTCAAGGACGAGGGTCTTCTTGCCGCCTCTGTCCACGAACCCTATCTCCTCGCTCAGGACGTTCAGGCCTATGCCCTGCTCGTCCATGAACGCGAGGACGGCGTCCTCGGCGAACTTGTCTATCTTGGATGTGTCGGACCCGCTCGCGCCCTTCCCGACCGGGATGTGCCCTGCGTAGTCCTTTGGGAGCCCGCGGTACTTCCGCATGACCTCGTCCGCGATGTCGTTCAGCTCGGCCTTCACGGCCGATGTATCAGACGCTGTGGCTATATTAGTTTCCGGTTGCTGTTATCGCGGTCTGAGCCCCTGGAAGATGGTGCCCCCGCCCGAGCTGATGAGCTTCCTGAGGCTGATCTCGGACCCGTACTCCTCGCCGAGCCGTCTGGCCAGCTCGGAGGGCATGCCGTCCCTCTCCAGCTCCCTGACGAAGGTCCTGGAGGCATTCCTCGCGGTCCTCTTCATCCTGAGGTAGCTCAGGCCGAGCTTGAGGACCAGCGCGGGAGCCTGCGTGCCGACGGTCCCGACCAGCTTCAGTATATCGGTCCTCTCGTCACGGTCAGTCATCTTCGCCCGATTCCTTCTCGAACTTCTTCTTGATCTTCTCTCTGACCTTCGCCTCGATGAGATCGTCCACGCCGTCGTTGTGGCTGTGCCCCTGGATCGCCTTGCCTATCATCCCGCCGATGCTGAAGCTGGACATGAAGTCCTGCGTGAGCTCGAAGGCCTGATCCTCGGCCATGCCCGCGTCCTTCATGGACTTGTAGAACTGGGCTACGGCCTTGGCCATGTTCTCGGCGTTCTCTGTGTTGTACATCGTCTTCGTGATCGCCTCGACCAGCTTAGGTATCTCGGTCGAGACGACCGAGAGTATCTCCTTGAGCTTCTCCGGATCCATATCGTCGTCCATTCTCCTTCACTCATCCCGGCCCTGCTCGGGCCTTCTGATGGATAACATGCGGGGTATCGGTATATTACCGAAGCGGACAGAAGTGGCCGACGCTCACTCGCTCGTCTTCTTGTCGAGCCCGAGTCCGAGGAGCTCGTACCACTTCTTCACGTAGCCCTCCGAGAGCCAGTACTCCTTGGACCTCTCGGAGCCCTTCTCGACGACCACGCCCTTCTCACGGAGCATCTTGAGCCGGTCCCGGACGATCCTCCTGGAGGAGGACCCCCTCCGGTCCTTGAGCTTGTCCGTGATCTGCGTGATGTTCTGTCCGTCCCGCTCGAAGAGTATCTTGACGATCTCCCTCGATATGTGGTCCTTGACGCCGGGCATGAGCAGGTCGGGGGATATCTCCCCGTACTTCTGGTACAGGTCTATGAGCCGGAAGTAACTCGAGGATATCTTCTGGAACCGCTCGATGTATTCGAGCAGCTGCGAGTACGGCCCGGAGACCATCCTCATGGACTCCTCGAGCCCCTCCATCTTCTCCGCCAGGGACTTTATCTGGTCCTTGACGTCCTCGTCCGGCATCGCCT
>DUKU01000021.1:8859-9005 GCA_013329135.1 Thermoplasmata archaeon | reverse complement strand
CTCGAGGGCGCGCCCAACGTGTACACCACCGGGCGCACCCTGATGACGGTCAACGCCGCCCGCGATGTGAACGTGTACGGCGAGCGCCTGGTCGAGTTCCAGGACACGCAGTACCGCTCCTGGGACCCGATGAGGTCCAAGCTCGC
>DUKU01000021.1:6151-8637 GCA_013329135.1 Thermoplasmata archaeon | reverse complement strand
ATGGTGTACTGCGTCGAGGTGTCCGCTAGATCCTTCAGGGACCTCGTGGGCGTGTGCGAGTCCAGGAAGAACATGATACCTATCATGGCCGACGCTTCGATGCCGGAGAGCTACGCGCACATGGTCGAGGGCGTGGACCTGGTCTACCAGGACATCGCCCAGAGGGACCAGGCAGAGATATTCGTCCGGAACATGAGGCACTTCGAGGCCGAAAAGGGCATACTGATGCTCAAGTCGAGGAGCGTCGACGTGAACCGGGAGCCGGGAGAGGTCTACGCCCAGGTCAGGAAGGAGCTCGTCTCCAAAGGCCTCAACATCCGCGAGGCCATCGACATATCGCGGTACGCGATGGACCACGCGGCCTTCGTGGTGTCCCCATGAGCGGGCGGGAGCCGTTCGCGTACGCGATCGCGTTCCAGGGCGACTCGTTCATCATGGTCCGCCACCGCGGGCGCGCATGGGAGATGCCGGGCGGGAGGCTCGAGCCTGGAGAGACGTTCGAGCAGGCCGCAGTGAGGGAGTTCTCGGAGGAGACGGGCATGGCCCTCGAACCCCTCGGGACCATCGATGTCGAGGGCGGGAAGGTCGTCGTGGGACGCGCGCACTCGCGGTGCTGCGGACCCCCTCATCCGGACGCGATCGTCGAGGCACGCATGTTCAAGGAGCTCCCTGAGGACCTTTCGTTCCCCCTGGTGGAGTACCGGGAGATGCTGTCCAAGGCCCGCGCCATTGTCGAAACCTTTAAATGAGGGAAGAATATAGTTGGCCTGCCTCGCCACAGGTCAAACCAGTTACATCGGAGATAGAGCACAATGTCAAGGATGCATTCGAGCAAGAGGGGCAGATCGGGCTCCAAGCGCCCCATGACGGACAAGAACCCGGACTGGGTCCAGCAGTCCCCAGAGGAGATCAAGGATCTGGCGGCCAAGCTGGCGGGCGAGGGCAAGAACATGGCCACGATAGGCCTGATCCTCAGGGACCAGCATGCAATACCGAACGTGAGGCTCGCGACGGGCAAGAGCATGAAGGAGATACTCGAGGAGAAGGGCATCAAGCCCGCGCTCCCGGACGACCTGTCCAACCTCATGAAGCGCGCGGTCGAGGTCAACAAGCATGTCCAGATGAACAAGAAGGACCTGCACAGCACGCGGGGCATGCACTTGATCGAGTCGAAGATACGCAGGCTCACGAAGTATTACAAGCGTGAGGGTCTGATACCTGAGACATGGTTCTACTCCATGGCGAACGCCGCGCTCGAAGTCGAGTGAGGCTTCCATGAACGGGAGCATCGCACTCCCGGCTGATTTCTCGGACGCGGTCAAGCACGCGGCCAAGATGGTCGACAAGGCGGAGTACGTCAGGGTCATCTCTCACTACGACGCCGACGGGCTCGCGGCAGGGTCCGTCATGGCGGGGGCGCTCAGGCGCATGGGGAAGCAGTTCCATCTGTCCATGGTCAAGGGGTTGGACGCGGGCGCGGTCGAACGCATCGCCAAGGAGGGCAACGCGAACATCATCTTCCTGGACATGGGCTCAGGCCAGATAGACGGGCTCGAGTCCCTGGACGCGAAGGTCGTCGCCTTGGACCACCACAAACCCCTCAGGAAGTCCAAGAAGGTCATTCAGGTCAATCCGCACTTCCACGGCATGGACGGCATGGTCGAGGCCTGCGGCGCGTCCCTGAGCCTCCTGTTGTCCGTCGTCATGGACGAGGCCAACTGGGACCTGTCCCCGATAGCCCTCGCGGGCGTCGTGGGGGACAGGCAGCACATGGGCGGCATGAAGGGCCTGAACCAGCAGATACTCGAACTCGCTGTCGAGAGGAAGCATGTCACCGTCCAGCGCGGGCTGAACCTCACGGGCACGACGGTCCTGGACACCATTTCGAACTCCGTGGACCCGTACTTCGTCGGGTTGTCCGGCAGGGAGGAGAACGTGGCCGCGTTCCTCGAGTCCGTCAAGATCAACCCGAAGTCGCCCATGGGCTCCCTGGACGAGGTCTACCGGCGGAAGCTCACATCGATGCTCTCCCTGAGACTCATGGGCCAGGGATGCAGGCCGGAGACGGTCGAGGAGCTAGTGTCGGATGTGCACTGGATACCCTCCATGGAACTGAGCGCGTCCGACCTCGCGGACCTCTTGAACGCCTGCGGCAGGATGGACCACGAGGGCCTCGGGGTCGCCCTGAGCATGGGGGACAGGGAGGCGCTCGAGCAGGCGAACGGCCTGAGGAGGCAGTACACGTCCAAGATCCTGAAGCGGCTCCTCGAGATAGAGGAGGACGGCGCCGAGCAGAAGGACCATATCCAGTACTTCGACGCCCCGGACCCGTCGCTCGCGGGCGCACAGTGCGGCCTCGCGATGCAGTACATCCTGGACCAGGGCAAGCCCACGCTCGCGCTGTCCAAGGCCGACGGTAAGGTCAAGGTCTCCAGCAGGGGGACCAAGCACCTCGTGTCGAAGGGACTCGACCTGTCGTCGGGGCT
>DUKU01000021.1:2923-5883 GCA_013329135.1 Thermoplasmata archaeon | reverse complement strand
GTGGCCTTGGACGAGATCGTGGGCAAGCAGCTGGGCTGACGGGCCGAAGGATTGATGTCCCCAGGAGTCGCTCCTTCTTGTCAGAGGAATGGGTATGAAGTGCGCTATCTGCGGGGCGGACAACCCCGAGGGAATGAAGTTCTGCGGGATGTGCGGCAAGGCAACCATCCTTCCAGTGGTCTCGCCTGGTGAGGCTAGGAACAGGTTCTGCGTAGGCTGCGGGAGGGCGATGTCCTGGGACGTGAACGTGTGCCAATACTGCGGACACGACTACAGGGTGCCAGCGAAGGACGTTACCAAGGACTACCTGGTCGCCGGAGGCGTCCTCACGACGATCACGGGCGTGTTCTCGATCGTGCTCACGACCATCATAATCTCGACGATGGGGGAGTTGGAGACGGAGAGCACCGCCCTGGCCATACTCATCTACTCGTGCGGAGTCCTCGGCGTCCTGGGCGGCCTGCTGGCAATGATGAGGAAGCTGTTCCCGTTCGCCGTGCTCGGGGCCGCGTGCGCCATCATGGGTCCGGCGTTCTTCTTCGGGATACCGGGGCTCGTGCTCATCGTGAAGTCCTCGCGGCAGTTCGAGGACGCACCGCGTGCTCACCCGTGATCACGAGACCTGTCCCTCCCGGGGGAAACCCCATCCGGGTGCAGGCCTGCTTCGAACCTTTCAGGCGCTCCAGCCCGCCTTCCCTCGCGTTCGGTCGACCTGTCGACGTGGTCTCACTCCGGATGGAGGACAAGAATTCGGAAGGGGTTTCGAGCTCTTCGGTCTAGAACCTGTACGTGCCGCCGAACACGAGCCAAGCGAGAGTCGACTTCGCCGTCAGGCTGAGGATGATGTACACCTTCTCGCCGTAGAGGTAGTCCGCCCACTTGCCCTTCGCGCGGTACTGCAGCACCATGTTGATGGCGAACACGTTGAAGAACGCCGCCAGGACGAAGAAGATCGCGTACACGAAGGTCGGCACGGCGTCCGCGTTCTGGAATATCGCCCCGAAGAAGTATATCCCGAGGACGACCCACGGGACGAACCCCGCGAAGCATCCGAACATGTACGCCGTCCAGTCGGTCTTCTTCGTGGTCTGGTTGTGCAACTCCATCATCCACCCGAACAGGTTCATGGTCGCGTTCAGGGAGAATATGAGTATCAGGCTCGAGAGCTCCGATATGCCCACGAGGAACGCGATGAGGACGATCATGATGGACGAGCTGATGGAGTACTCGAGCCACCTGGCGTAGTTGACCCCCTTCTTCAGGTTGTCCACGTACCACTTGTTGGCGAAAGTCGAGAGCGAGAAGTGCGCGATCGCGGACACGAACAGGAACGACGCGACGAGCGGCGCGAGCGGCACCGAGGCGATGATGTCCTTGACGGGCACGATCATGCCATTCTCATAGCCCTGGAACGTGGTCCATATCTCCGCCTCGCCAGGTGTGGCTATCAGCAGCATCAGCGCGCCCTGGAAAAGGTGCAGGAACCCCATCACGAGATTGAAATCCTTCAGCTTCTTGAACTTCACATCCTCTGTATCGGCCAAGAACAACCCCTCCTATGCCTCTGAGGATGAATCGCATCACGGGATAATTGATGACTCGCCCGAACATGAACGGGTCAGGGCGGTCTTCGTAGTACGAGTGGGGTCACGTCATCCAGGGCAGGTCGACCTCGTCGGTCCTGTACCTCTGCCTCACGGCGCTGTCCTCGAGCCTGGTCCTGACGCCTGCGTTGTGCATCACGAGCCCCGTCCATGCGATCATGGCGCCGTTGTCTACGCACAATGAGCCAGGGGGCACGAACATCCTCGCCCCGCGCTCCTCCGCCATGGTCCTGACCATCCCCTGGAGACGCTTGTTCTGGACCACGCCACCTCCGAGCAGGACCTCGTCCTTCTCGACATGCGCCATGGCCCTCTCGGTGACCTCGACGAGCATCGCGAAGCAGGTCTCCTGTATCGAGTAGCAGACGTCCTCGAGCCTCTTGCCCGACTTGTGCAGCTGGATGGCAGCTGTCAGTATCCCCGAGAACGCGACGTCCATCCCCTTGACGCTGTACGGCAGGTCCACCAGCTCCGAGCCCTCCCTCGCGAGCCTCTCGAGGTGCGGCCCAGAGGGGAAGGGAAGTCCCACGGACCTGCCGAACTTGTCGATCATGTTCCCGATGCCGACATCGAGCGTCTCCCCGAAGACCCGGTACCTGCCGCCCGAGTATGCGATCACCTGCGTGTTCCCCCCGGAGGCGTAAAGGAGGGTGGGGTCGCCGCAGCCGGTGACCCTCCTCCCTATCTCGAGGTGGGCGACGCAGTGGTTCACCCCTATGAGGTCAACGCCCAACGTCAACGCGAGCGAGCGCGCGCCCGTGGCCGCCGTCCTGAGGCACGGTCCGAGGCCCGGTCCTTGGGAGAACGCCACGAGCCCGATGTCCTTGTACGATATGCCCGCCTTGGAGACCGCGTCGTGCATCAGGGGGACCATGTTCTCCGCATGGTGGTTCGCAGCCTCGCGCGGGTGTATGCCGCCCTTGGACCCGTCTATCATCTTGCCCGTGTTGGCGAGGACCTTGCAGTCCTGGTCCACTATCCCTATGCTGAGGGTGTGGGCGGTGCCTTCCACGCCTAGGCAGATCATCGGCCATACATCACCTGGCGGATTAAAAGGATATCCTGACAGGGGGTCTGGTGCGCGTTATCACAGTTGATATCCGCGCGGCAGGGGATAATAAGCGCACGGACAATCGTATGAGACGAGGGAAGACATTGAAATGCCCTTCGTGCAGCTCCGAAATACCCGACGAGTCCAGGTTCTGCCTCAAGTGCGGCAAGGACGTGGCGACCCCTGCGGCACCTGCCGCCGAGCCGCAGACGGACGACGGCTCCGAGATGTTCGCCATGATGTGCATGGCCTTCGCGTTCATGCTCTTCTTCTTCTCGCTCGCCCCGTTCTTCATGGGCATATGG
>DUKU01000021.1:0-2718 GCA_013329135.1 Thermoplasmata archaeon | reverse complement strand
CGCATGGCCATGGCCGAGAAGAAGGCCACCAAGATCAAGCTCAAGTGCAGGTACTGCGGCTCCCTCAACGACGAGCATGCCGAGAGATGCGAATCATGCGGCGCGGGCCTGTAGTCCAGATGCGCTTCAGAAAATGGCAGTTAAGGGTTTTGGGAAAGGTTTTCACGGACCGGCCAGAGCTCATCCCTTGTTGTAGTACGAGTCCAGGAAGTCCGCCCAGTTCGACGCCACATCGAACGGTAGCGCCCTGTACATCGCCTCGTAGCTGGCGCCCCAGTAGTATGTGACCGACTTGGTCGGGAACCATATGCCGAGGCCGTTCTCTCCCGTCACGTCCTCCGAGTGCCACTCATACATGATGGCCGCGTCGACAGCCGCGACTACCGACCGGGCCGCGTCCTTCACGGCAGCGTCGGTGATGTCGCTGTTGGCGACGACATTCTGCGCGTAGGTGACGAGGTCTGCCTGGTTGTTCGGGGCCGGGGTTGCCTGCCTGCAGCTCTTGTATGCCTTGTAGTAGGTCCCCATCGTTGCGATCTGCGCACTCCCGAAGTCCTTCACGACCCTCGAGACATTGCCCACATCATTCATGTTGTACACGCTGATGGTGACGCCGGAGTAGCCGATCGAGATGTAGTAGTCGGTGTACTCATGGGCCATCATGATGGACATGGTGGCGCCGTCCATTGTGGGAGACGCCTTCAGCGCGTCCGCGACATCGGTGTACGGGAACCCGAGCGCATACATGTTTTCCTGGCTGAAGATGACGTAGTCCGAGTATCCGATCATCTGGTGCGCGACCTCGGCGGTTGCCATGACGCACGCGTTGAACACGGTCACATCGAACGACAGGCCCGCGTTCACGACGCCCGACCTGAATTCGGCCAGGGTCAGCCTGTCGCCGCCGGACGTGTCGTCCCAGCAGAGGCCCACGATGCCTCCGCCGTGGTCCCACATCACGAGCGCGTAATTGTTCGCCGGGTACAGCGCCTCCGTGACGTCGATGAAGTCCGTCAGGGTCGCAGGGTCTCCCATGTTGACCTCGCCCCAGGCTTGCACGGTAGTGGACCCTCCCTGCTGCACATAGAGCAGTTCAGCGGGTCCCTCGAGCGTGTCGAGCAGGACGACGATGTTGACATCGGTGTTCGAGCCTGAGGCCTCCAGCTCCGCGAGGTCCCTCAAGGCGTATGATTCGACGTTGTTGTCGCCGTCCATGTAGAACATGACGGTCCATTCCGCAGGCACTGTCTCCGCCTTCGCAGGCGCGGTGAGCGCGAGCGCGGGCAGTATCATCAGGACGGCTACGAGTCCCATGTACGATCTCTTCAGTCAGAAACCCCCTCTTTTCGATGCGTTCCGCGGGGCCTAGGCGGGTCCCGGCGGGATTCGGTCAGTATCACATATCACGGTATTAACTATTATCGAATCACCCGGCTACTGACCCCCCCCGTAGGGGCTCCTTCCGGAAAGGTGGGAAAATGCAGGTCGGAGAGGCCGCCGGGCCCCTCCGACAACAGGTTTGAGACTCTTCGCTTCAAGCTCCCGGCATCACGCCTTCGCGTAGTACGAGTCCAGGAAGTCCGCCCAGTGCGTCGCCGCGTCGAACGGCAGCGACCTGTACATGGTCTCGACCGTGGGGCTCCAGTAGTAGGATACGGAGCTCACGGGGAACCATATCCCCAGGCCGTTCATGCCGTCGCAGTCCTTCGAGTGCCACTCGTATATGATGGCCAGGTCCACCGCGCTGACCACGGCCGCCGCCGCGCTCCTGACGGTCGTGCTGACCTTCGTGTTCGCGGACACCAGCTGCGCGAAGCCCATGAGGTCCACCGCTCCAGCGGCCTCCTCGGCCCCGAGCCTGCAGGCCTTGTACGTCTTGTACGTGGTGCTCATGGTAGCCCTCATCCCGCTCGCGAACGTCCCGACAGAGTTCGAAACCGTCGTCAGGTACGCCATGTCGTACACGCTGATCGTGCACAGGTTCCATCCGAGGTCCGTGTAGAAGACCGTGAACTCCTCGCCTACGATGAGCGCGAAGCTCCTGTCGGTCATGGTCGGCTCGGCGACCAACCTCGTCATGATGGCGTCGTACGGGAACCCTTGGCCCCACATCGTCTCCTGGCTGGAGACCACGTAGTCCGCGTACCCCTGGAACAGGTGCGCGATCTCTGCCTGGGCCATGTCGCAGGCGTCGAACATGATCACATCCATGACCACGCCCGCTCCCACGACCGCCGACCTCACCTCGGGCATCGTGAGCTTGTCCGAGCTGGAAGTGTCGTCCCAGCAGACGCCCATGATGCCCCCGCCGTGGTTCCAGAAGTCGAGCGCGTAGTTCTCAGCCGGGTACAGGGCCGCGGCATCGGAGATGAACGCCTGCAGCGTCGCAGGGTCTCCCATGTTCACTTCGCCCCATGCGGCCAGGACCGTCGTGCTCCCCTGGTTCACGTACAAGAGGTCCGCAGGTCCTTCGAGCGTGTCCAGGAGGACCACGATGTTCACATCGGCCGTCGATCCTGCCACCATCATCTCCCCGAGGTCCGTCACTGTGGCAGCCTCGAGGTTGTTGTCGCCGTCCATGTACACCATCACGGTCCACATGTCGGGCACGGTCTCCGCGCTTGCCGGCGCAGCCAGGAAGAGCGAAGGCATCGCAACTACCAGGGCTGCGGCTATTCCGATCAATCCCCTTCTCAGGTCAAATCCCCCTTTCGATGT
>DUKU01000197.1:4141-4536 GCA_013329135.1 Thermoplasmata archaeon | reverse complement strand
AACGTGAAGCTCCCCGAATCGCCCGAGGCCGTGTACAGGTGGTCCGCACTCCCGGTCGTTTCGTACTCCGCAAACTGGTCGGAATCGAAGATGTAGATGCTCACGGCTCCGTCCGCCACAGTATAGTCCACCTCAATCGACCCTCCGATGAGGCCGCCGTAGGCGAGATAGTAGTAGTAATCACCCGCGGGGATCGTCAGGTCGATCGTTTCGTCCGCAGGCAACACGGCCCACGCCGTGAAGTAGATCCCCACAACCAGTATCAACGCTCCAACCGCTATCAGTATCTTCCCTTTCTTCATATCCTCAACTCCGCGTACTGCGCCACGCTGGGCGGCATGGCCAGCTCGATCGCCTGCCTGGCCATCTTCGCGTACTCCTCGAGGGCCGCCGCG
>DUKU01000197.1:3493-4036 GCA_013329135.1 Thermoplasmata archaeon | reverse complement strand
CCTTGACTCCCTCGGCCTTCTTCCTGGCCGCGAGCTCATCAGGCATGGCCAGCGTTCCGACGATCTTCTTGCTCTTTCCGGAGGCGTCGGTGTAGTCGAACCTGATGTTGTATCCGGACCACTTCTTCTTGAGCTCCAGCCCATTCACTGACGAATGTGGTATGCACATGTTCTTGTCGTCCGCGACCAGGGCCGAGGGGTCGGCTCTGCCGTAGTCGTTGCATTTCCTTTCGGTCATGGCTTCTGCCATGGCCGCCCCGATCGCCCCTCCGAGCACGGCCCCGATGCCCGCCCTCGAAGCATTCTCAAGGACGAAGATTGACCTGGAGCTCGTCAATAGCAGGGCGTAATCCCTGGGTCCCATCGCCCCTGCAACAACCACCCTGGGTATGAGTGCGATCTTGCGCTCCTCCAATGGCCCACCAACCACTCACGCGAGGATTGCTGAGCGTGTATAAGAACTGTGCTGGGGCGGACCACCCTGAGGGCCTGGGGGGCAGAGAGCCACCGGGGAGGTTCGAACTCCCGACCTGCTGATTACAA
>DUKU01000197.1:0-3417 GCA_013329135.1 Thermoplasmata archaeon | reverse complement strand
CCCGACCTGCTGATTACAAATCAGCTGCTCTTCCGGCTGAGCTACGGTGGCACATGTGTGGCCTCCGGAGTAATCAGGCAGCTCACATATAGCTTTTGACGAGGCGCGGGCGCCAGGGGTCAGTCGAGCCAGGCTCGTACCTCCGATGCCCATGCGCCATAACCTTTAAATGGTGGCTATGTATCCGCAAAATACGCGCGTTAAGCGGTGATGAGCCAATGACCGAGAAGGAAGGTGCCAAGACGCACCATGCCAAGGACGAGGAGAAGGATGCCGCCGAGACGAAGGTCGAAGCGGGCGACATTGTCATGGTCGAATACGACGCCTGGGTAGAGGATTCGAAGGAGTTGTTCGACACTACAAACGAGGCCGTCGCGAAGGACAACGACGTGTTCAACGAGAAGATGGTCTACGGGCCACAGCCGCTGATCGTTGGCAAGGGACGGCTGTTCCCTGGCCTGGACGAGCACATGGTCAAGGCGGAGGTTGGCAAGGAGTACGAGGTCCTGATACCGCCGGAGAAGGCTGCCGGTGTAAGGGACCCGAAGCTCGTTGAGCTGCACCCCGTGAGGGAGTTCCTGAAGCAGGAGATCGAGCCCAGGGTAGGGCTCGAGGTCACAGTCAAGAACAGGCCGGGCCACATCACCGCTGTCACCGCTGGCCGAGTAAGGGTGGATTTCAACAACAAGCTGGCCGGCAGGACCCTGAAGTACAAGTACAAGGTCGTCTCGAAGCCGACGAAGCCGAAGGAGCTCGCGGAGCTCATACTCAAGATGTCCTACGGCACGTCCGAGGGATTCGACATCGAGCACCACGGCAAGGACTTCAAAGTCAAGCTTCCCGATGCGTGCAAGTACGACCAGAGGTGGATCCTCAGCAAGTACGGCGTGGTCAGGGACATGAGGGATGTCCTCGGGGCCGAGACAGTCTCCTTCATCGAGGAGTACTCGAAGCCTGAGAAGAAGGAGGAGCCCAAGGAGGAACAGCCCGCGAAGGAGCCGAAGGTGGAGAAGCCCGCGGAGACTCCCTCTGAGCCAGGAAAGGCCCCCGAGGAGTTGTCGGCAGAGGACAGGAAGGCCTGAGCACCGTACGACACAACTATATCGGCAGGCGCCCTCTGAAGGGCGGCCTGCACCACACGCGGGCGCGTGGCCTAGTCAGGATATGGCACTTGCCTCCTAAGCAAGTGGTCAAGGGTTCGAATCCCTTCGCGCCCGCTCCCTCGCGCATGCGGCATGCTGCCAGAGCTTACCTCCATTCTGTCACACGAGCCTTCATGTCATTCTGCTTCCGGGTCGGCGTTGGTGGGGGTCGTTGACAGGGCATCCTGGACAGATGTTAACAGAAAAGCTGATTCCAGGCCGGACGCTATACACGCACGCAATGCTCAAAGTCGAGATTGACAGGGCCGTTGAGGAGTCGTCGGGCAAGCTGCTGAGAATCTCGATACCCCCGGTCCGCCGTTGGCTGCTCGAACATGTGATGCACAAGGACCGCGAAGACATCTCTCTACAGAGGGCCATCGCCGAGTCGGAGCGTTACCCACCCAGGATCAAACTCCTCGAGACCTTGAGGGAGGACGGTACATGGCCGATCCCAGCTTCCCGGAAGGTCATCGAGGACGCGGGGCCCGGACCACCATTCGGCTGGACCTCAGTGACGATCCTCCGGAACCTCTACATGCTCTACGAGTACTGCGCGACGAGGGACACGGGCCGCATAGACGCTGCGGTTGAGCGCATACTTGGCTGGCAGGACGAGGCTGGGTACATAAGGGGGCCGGAGCTGGATACGTTCCCCCGCGTCTACCACAACGGGCTGGCGCTGGGGATCGTCGTGAGGTACGGGCGGGAGAACGACCCCAGGACCGACGCCCTTGTGAGATGGTTGTTGAAGACGCAGAGGCGAGACGGCGGATGGAACATACCGTATCTCCAGGACGTCAAGTATCTCCCGGAATACAAGCACATGAGGGTGACTGACTTCATCAGGCTCGTGAACAAGGGAGGTGTCCCAGAGTACGCCCCCGAGCGGTACTACGATGTCCCCAGCTGCGTCTGGTCCACCGTTGGTGCCCTCCGAGGCCTCGCGTGGGTCAAGCCACAGGCGAGGAATCCAGATGTGAAGAGGGCATGCGGGTATGTCCTGGACAACTTCTTCAAGCGCAACTACCACGGCAACTTCAACAGATCGGAGAGGAGTTGGACCGTGCTCAAGTTCCCCACGTACTTCGGGAGCGGCCTGACCGCCTTGGATTCGCTCGTGTATCTGGGTATGGGGCCGGACGACGAGCGGATGGAGCGGCCCATGAGATGGCTCTTGGGGGCGCGGGCCGCGGACGGGTTCTGGTACAGATCGGAAAGACCACACCCGATCGACGACCAATGGGTCACGGTGACCGCCCTGATGATCCTCAAGTACTTCTCCGACATGCGATGACGCGTCCCTACTGGCTGTGCCTTCCAGATGGCCCGTCAAGGTCCCGTCCCGCCGTTCGGTCTAATATTTCGCAAGTTTTAATATAATCCCTACACAAATATACCCTGGACGGGAGCCATGGCCGGGGAACGCCCTGTCCAGAGCTCCTTAATGAGGTGTATTACGATGGGAACACCAGGACAACCAGGCTCAAGGATGTGCGTCCAGTGCGGCAAGACCATAGCACCGGATGCGAATGTTTGCCCGTACTGCGGCCATGACTATCGCGTCCAAGCCGGACCACCGGCCAAGAAGAAGACCGTCATGCCCGTGATCGGTGGCATATTGATCCTCGTGGGCGGCGTGCTCTCGCTGGTCGCCGGCATCGGCCTAGTCGCCAGCGTCGGCGCCCTCGATTCGTTGATGATCGTCGATGTCGAGGGCGTTGACATGCTCGAGGACCTCATGACCGCGTGTGGTGTCATATTCATCATACTCGGGTTGATAGGTGTCCTCGGAGGAGTGTTCGCGATCATGAGGAAGCACTTCGGACTCGCGATACTCGGAGGCGTATTCGCCCTCGCCGGCTGGTTCATACCCGCCCTGATAGGACTCATACTCGTAGGAGTCTCGAAGGACGAGTTCGAGTGACCAGTGCAGGTCGCACGAAGAACCCCAAACCCCTTCTCATCTTCGATTTTCCGGACCCGACTTTCACTTCTGGGCATCTCGCCAGAGCCGCTCGAACTCCGATTCCCACCAAGATGCGTACCTCCTGAGTCCATTCGCTCTCAGGGTTATCGCCTTCACGGCGAGTCCGTGGGCCATCGTGGCTGCCGCTGGTCGCCACTCACCTCTGAGCCCCCTTGGCACGACGAGGTAGCTCGGAGAGTCGTCTATGTACCTCGGCGGGAGGCGAGCTAGCGCGTGTATGTCGCAGGCCCTCTCCCCTCCTGGAATGCCCCTGGAATTGAACTGCGCCAGGTGCATCAGCTCGTG
>DUKU01000160.1:6144-10141 GCA_013329135.1 Thermoplasmata archaeon | reverse complement strand
GAGAAGATATCCGAGATGGTCGAGCGCATCACGAAGGGCGGCGCGGACATGGTCGTCGGGAGCAGATATGTCGAGGGCGGCCATGTGGAGAACTGGCCCTTCCACAGGAGGCTCATGTCGAAGGGCGCCACCCTGCTGGCCCGCGGCCTGACCAAGGTCAAGGACCCGATGAGCGGCTTCTTCGCCCTGAAGAGGGAGGTCGTCGATGGCGTGGAGCTGAACCCGGTGGGCTACAAGATCGGGCTCGAGATACTCGTGAAGGGCAAGGTGAGCAAGGTCGAGGAGGTGCCCATCACATTCGCGGACCGCAAGGCGGGCACGAGCAAGCTCGGCGCATCAGTGACACTCAAGTACATCGACCACTGCCTCCTGCTGTACGAGCACAGGAAGCCCTGGCTGGCCAAGTACTTCAAGTTCGCGCTCGTGGGCGGCATCGGCACGTTGATCAACCTAGCGATATTCTGGCCCTCGATTGCGATCTTCCATCTCAGCGAGGTCTCTGCAATCACACTGGCATTCATCGTCGCTGACACGAACAACTTCATCTGGAACCGGTGGTGGACATTCAGGTCCAAAGGCAAGATGCACTTCCAGTACCCCCAGTTCCTGATAGTCAGCGCGGCTGGCCTGATTATGAACATCATCATCTTCACGACGATAATGGAGCACCTGTTCCCTGCCTTGGGCATCGAGGCGGGCGACGGGAGCCTGTACAAGGTTTTCGCACAGTTGCTGAGCATATTCACCGTCAGCGTCTTCACCTTCTTCGCCAACGCCCTCTGGACATTCGACGCGGACATGCGCGCTAGATCGCGGACTTAGGATTGATGGTCGGGATATCGTACTCCTCGGCCACGCTGACCTTCACGTAGAAGTATGTCGGGTCTATGCTCCCCTCGAACAGGTCCAGGACCGTGTCGTCCCCGGTGCCTATCCACCAGGGTACGACCATCGTGAAGTTGTTTTCCCGCAGGTACTGGACGAATCCGTCGATCTCCTTGAGCCTGAAGCACAGGACCACGACGGACACGTTGTACTTCTCGATGGCCTGCTCGAGGTCCTCGAGCGTCAGCTGAGGATACCTCCTGTAGGCGACGTTGACGACCTCGGGGGGTATCTGCCGGTCGGCATACGTCGCGATTAGAGGGTCCCCTGAGATGACCCAATCGTCCTGTCCGGTGATCCCCCTGAGCTTCTCCGCGTACACGATCTCGGAGGGCTCCCCCTGCGCGGCGACGCCGTAGAACGCTAGCCCCATGGATGCGGCTATGTCTATCATGATCACGAACGTCGCGAAGCGCCTGAGGGTCACATCCTTTTTGAGCACATGGTAGAGTTTACTCTTGTGCGTATGCCCCTTTTTGAACATGACCGTCTCGGCGGTCACGAACCCGCCGAGTATCGCCAGGGCGGGGCTCAGGAGGACCATGTGGTGGAAGAACACGAGAGGGTTCAGGATCATGAACGCGAGTATCACTCCGGTCACGACGATGAGGTACCTCACTTCGGGACCCACGCCCCACAGTTCGCGCGCGTACGCGATTGGCAGGATGTATGTCAGGATCAGGCCGAGGTACGCCAGTATCGAGAGCTTGAACAGAGGCTCGAACTCCCTGTGCGCCTGGTCGAAGAGCATGCCCTGGAGCATCTCCGACGGGCCGAGCGCGACCATGAAGATGGCTAGAGGGACCGCGGATGCGCCGACCATGATGCCGAGGTCGACCGCCTTAGACGCCTTGAATGACCGCTCCCTGACGGCCTCCAGGACGAAGAACAGGACGAGCGCTATGAGCCCCAGCCCGCCCAGGAGCTTCACGGCCGTCGACAGGCCCACGAACAGGCCGGCGACGAACACCGCTAGCCGGTCCCCTCTCTTGGCGTAGTAGTAGAATGACAGTAACGCGAACGCCAGGAGATAGGCGGCCATGCCGTCGAGCGAGAACAGCCTCGACTCGCGGACGAAGGCGAAGTCCACCGCGAGGAACACTCCGGTCGCGACCATGGCTACGTCCCCTCCGATCTTCCTCGCGACGAACATGCACGCCGCGATGGCCGCGACCGACAGGGCCGCGTTCAGGGCCCTCAGGGTGACGACGTCTCCCTTGAGAAGCGCGCCGAAGTAGAATGCCAGGGGCGCCTGGTCGCAAGGTATGTCTGTGTACAGGTCGTAGTCCCTGCTGATCAGGAGCGCCCTCTGGAGCATCACTCCCTCGTCCACGCCGTTGTTGGAGTAGCTCCAGCCGATGTTGTAGAGTCTCAGGGCAGCAGCGAGCGCCAGGACGAGCAGGACGGCTATGATCGTCCTGCGCCTGGTCTCGGTTAGGCTGGCGAGCAGACTCATGGGTTCTCTCCTTCCCCTTCGTCCAGGGGAAGCACGGGCTGCCTATTGAGCATGACGCTCAGAGGAGGTCCTGGAACTCCTTCACGAGCTCGGGGTACTTCGCCTCTATGGCCTTGAGTATCGCGAATGTGGACATCTTGTCCACACCGACCTCGTTCAGCGTCGCTATGATCTTGTCGAAGGTCTCGTCGCTCAGGGTCACGAGCTTCTCCTTCGCGAGCCAGTTCCTGTAGAGGTTGTTCTCGAGGAGGTCGCGCCATCCGTTCTCGTACCTCGTCAGGGACTTCTCGCTGAAGTCGTTCGCCTTCGCGGCCTTGGCCAGCACCTCGCCGGCGACCTTGCCCGCCTTGCACGAGTTGGATATGCCTCCGCCAGTGATGGGGTCGATCTGCCTTGCCGCGTCCCCAACGAGCAGTATGCCGTCGCCGACGGTCTTCTCGATCGGGGCGCATATGGAGACCGCGCCGCTTACGAGCTCGAGGGGCCTGCCCTTCCTGAGCCTCGGGTCGCCCTGGATGAATTTGTCCAGGTGCTTCTTCACGTCCGCGGGGCCGCTCAGCTTCGAGAGCTGCATGCCCATCCCCACGTTGGCGGTGTCCTTGTTCTTGGGGAATATCCAGATGTATCCTCCCGGGGCCTTGCTGCCCAGGACGAACTCGCAGTAGTCGTAGTCCTGGTCTATGTTTGTGAGCCTGTACTGGAAGCAGCTGGTGATGTCCCTCGGGGCGAGGCTCGTGTCGATCCCAGCCCACCGGCCGACCTGGGACTCGAACCCGTCCGCGGCGACGACGCACCCGCACGTGATGTCCCTGGTGCCCTCCATGGACTTGACCCGGACGCCCACGACCTTGTCCCCCTCCTTCAGGAGCTTCGTCGCGGAGGTCTTCAGCTGCAGGTCGGAGCCGGCCTTGATGGCGTCCCTCGCCAGGAGCTTGTCGAAGAAGACCCTGTCGATGACTATCCCCACCTCATCCCCGGCCATCTTCTCTGACAGGAGGAACGAGGAGCCGTTGGGCGAGACGATCTTCGCGCCCTTGACCTCCCACGCGACGCTCTTCTTGTCCAGTTTCAGGCCGACGGAGTCGTGCCAGGACCTGGATATCCCCTCGCCGCACCTGACGGGGGAGCCGATCTCCTGCCTCTTCTCTATCATGAGGACCTTGGCGCCGTTCTTCGCCGCCCACTTGGCGGTCATGGAACCGGCAGGTCCCGCGCCGACGACAACGACATCGTAATCGCGTTTCATCTCAGTCATCTCCCACGAGGGTTATCGCGCCCACTGGGCACACCTTGATGCATCTCTTACAGAGGTTGCAGTCGTCGTTGAACTCTATCAGGACCTCTCTAAGGGTTATCGCGTTCTGCGGGCACGATCCCACGCACGCTCCGCAGTGCATGCACTTGTCTATGTCCACCTCGAACTCGTCGAGCTTGTCCTTCTTCAAGTAGAACACCTCACGTGTACTGGTCCCCGTGCCTCTTCCGCCACTCGGCCAATGGCACCGAGAACTTCTTCTCCACGCCAGTCCTGTAGACAGGACCGGAGTTGTAGGCGCAGAACGGTATCAGCTTCATGTCCGGCGTCGTGTAATGGATGCTGCATCTCTTGACCCTCTCGATGTCGTAGTTGTACGCGTCCATGAAGTGCATCGCGCC
>DUKU01000160.1:3573-5970 GCA_013329135.1 Thermoplasmata archaeon | reverse complement strand
TTCTTCAGGTGCTTCTTGATCAGGTTGTATGCCTTCACCTTCGTGAACACGTGGACCTTCTTCCCGCTGGCCTTCTTGGCCAGCTTGTAGAGTTCGGCGAAGAGCTCGTCCACCTCGATGAACCTCGTCAGCGGCATGATGTTGTCCACGTCCTTGACGAACAGGTACGTCGCCAGGCCGCAGTGCACGTGGTTCGTGAACGTGACCATGTTCCTCCCCGCGATGGCGCTCACGAGCTCGGACACTGCCACGACCGTCGGCACGGGGTACCAGTCCGTCGCCCTTATCTTCCCCGCGGACTGCCTCTCGATATCGTGTATGAGGTCCGTGAGGGTGTACCTGCCCTTGACCAGCTCCTCCGTCGTGATCCTCCCTGTGAATGCCACGGGCTGGTAGTTGACGCCCCTGATCACATCGTTGTTCTTGATCGCGTACTCGAGTATGGGCCAGACCTGATCGTCATTGACCCCCTTCACGACCGTAGGGACGAGCACGATCGAAGGGTGGTTGGGCAACTGCCTGTGGTTGTCTACGACCTTCTGCTTGATGTCAAGCAGGTTCTTGCCCCTGGCTCGCTCGTATATCTCTGGGCGCAGTCCGTCGAACTGAAGGTATATCGTGTTCAGGCCGGCTTCGCTGGCCTTCTTGCAGAAGTCGAGGCTCTTGGCGAACTCTATGCCGTTCGTGGCAGCCTGGACCTGGGCGAAGCCGAGGTCCCTGGCCGCCTTGATGATGTCGAAGAACCTCGGGTAGATCGTGGGCTCCCCGCCGGAGAACTGGACCGCGGGGCAGGGCACGGGCTTCTGGGCCCTCAGCATCTTCAGCATGTCGACGACCGTTTCGAACTCGGGTTCGTACACGTAGCCGGCCGCGTTCGCGTTCGCGAAGCATATCGGGCACTTGAGGTTGCATCTGTTGGTCAGGTCGACGTTCGAGAGCGCAGTGTGGCTCAGGTGCAGGTCGCACAGGCCGCAGTCGAAGGGACACTGCTTGGCCTTCGGTATGGCCGGCTCCTCGACGCCGACGCCGTCCTTGGCCCACTTCTCGACCCTCAGGTACGTCTTAGCATCGGACCACACGGTGTCCTTGAAGGCGCCGTGCTTCGGGCAGGTCTTCTCCATCACTACCTTCCCGTTCTCCTCGCGCATCGTGGCCTCGATCACAGTCAGGCACTCAGGGCACAAGCTCTGCGTCTTCTTCGGAAGACCGACGGGCAGTGCAGACTCCTTGGTGAGCATGTTACTCCCAATCCCTAGAGGATAATTCCTGAGGCATTGATTTAAATCTTATGTAGCTCATCAGGCTACAAATGGACCTAAAAGCACTTATATCGACGCTTGGTCTCGACGCGGGGGACCTGTGGCAGGAGTATCAGAGGATATCCAGCGTGCTCCTGAAGATGGGCCTGTCCGAGTACGAGGCGAGGGGATACGTCGCGCTCGTCGCTCTCGGTTCAGGAACTGCGAGTCTTGTAGCTGAGGTCGCACAGATACCGAGGACATCTGCGTACAAGGTCCTGAAGTCGCTCGAGGCGAAGGGCTTCGCCCATGCCAAGGCCGGGAGGCCCAGGTCCTTCGCCCCCGTCGAGCCATCTGAGATATCCGTCAGGGTCGTCGCCGAGGTGCGCGAGTCCTTCGAGACGATATCCTCCGTGAAGAACATACTATCAGAGAGAGGGGTCCCCCAGCTCGTGTACACCATCATGGGCAGGGACAGGGTTCTGGAGAAGATCGGGGAGATGGTCGACAGGGCAGAACACACGTTCGTGATATCGTCTCCCTCAATCACCGGCCTGAGCAGGCGTCTGGGAAAGCGGTTCTCTGTAGCGACCAGCAGAGGTGTCCGCATCAGGATCATAACGAGCCCGTTCGTCAAGGTGCCCAAGGGCATCGAGGTCGTGAGGAGGGAGGGGCTCTTGGCGACGGACGTGGTCAGTGACGGCAGGGCCGCGCTGCTGGCGGCCCCGGACCTGTCCGCGTGCGGATACACCGACAATGAAGCCCTGGCGGCGCATCTGGAGGCGTTCCTGAGGATCATGTCGGAGAAGAGGGCTTAGTATCGTCTCTGGGGCCTCTTGTCCTTCCTCGACTCCGCCCTGATGACCGTCTTGATCAGGAACGGGGCGTAGATCGTCGTCGCTATCGACACCAGCACTATGACCGAGTAGATGTCGACCCCGATGGTCCCCATATTGAGGCCGATCATCGCCACGACGATGCCCACCTCTCCCCTGGGCACCATGCCAGCGCCGACTATCAGGGCCGTCCTCTCGCCGCGCCTGATCGCACCTAGGGAACAGCCTATGAGCTTGCTCAGGATGGCTACGACGGTGAGGGCTATCGCCAAGGGCGCGACGTCCCACAGGTTAGCGAAGCCCACTTTCGCGCCCATGACCAC
>DUKU01000160.1:0-3354 GCA_013329135.1 Thermoplasmata archaeon | reverse complement strand
GCTGCGAGGCCGACATATGACGCCATGGCCGACAGGCCGAACACGACTATGAGTATGATGACGAAGGGCGCCTCCTTCTGTACCAGTTTATCGAACCAGCTGTCCCTCTTGAACGCCGTCGTGCGGTAGTGGACCGCCCAAGTGCCGTTCACCGTCTTGTCGTGCCGTACCTCGCGCTTGCCGGATGCGTACCTGACCATCCTCGTCCCCAGGAGCGTGACTATGGCCACGAAGCAGACCGCCTCCGCGATCACCACGGCGACATGGATCGTGTCGAGCTCCCCTGCGGCGCTCCCTGATACGATCGTGAGCACTATCATCGCGAGGATGTCGTCGACCACCGCGGCGGCGAGTATTATCTTCGCTTCCGTCGAGTTGATCATCCCCAGGTCCTGGAGCACCCTTGCCGTGATGCCCACGCTGGTCGCGACGAGCGCCGCGCCGACGAACATCGCCTCGACGGACGACATGAACAGGAGGATTGAGACATAGTATCCCATCACGAACGGGGTGACGACCCCCAGAACAGCGACCGAGGTCGCGACCAGGCCTATGCGCCTGAGCTCGGAGAGCTTGGTCTCCATGCCAACGGAGAACAGGAGGAATGTCGCGCCCAGCTGCGCGAGGACATCGAAGAATGTCTGGTCCGCCGTGATGAGGTTGAGGATCGATGGGCCCAGCACTATGCCTGCCATGAGCTCGCCCGTCACCGAGGGCATCTTCAACCTCTCCATGATCTCGCCGCCTACCTTTGCAGCGAGGAACGCGACGAATATCAGGAGGAGGGTGTCTTCAGCGCCCAACGCATCCCATCCAAGCACTTGAATGCCATCTGGCGTATTTAACCGTAGGTCAGGCGTCTCGCCACGGGCACGTACACTGCATGTAACTGTAACGATGAACATGTGCGACCCTGCTCGACGGTCCGAGGATGGCTGTGTTCAGAACGATGCTTATCGGGAGCGTCGGAGCGAGCCCGCTCAAGCGGCTCGTTACCGATGACAGGGCCCAAGTGTCCTTCTCGGTTGTGGCCGTGGCTGTATTGCTTCTTGCCGCGGCCTCGGGGGCGTACTTCACGAAGAAGGAGATCGAGAAGGCGGAGGATGCCAGGCGCGACAGGTTGCTCGCGCTCATGGAATCCTCCGTCGAGGATGTCCGGCTCGAGCTGAGCCTGTTAGGTGTCGCTGAGGCCTACGGGCTGGTTTCGAGGTGGAAGGAGTATCCCGTCAACGAGACGAGGTTGTCCGAGGCATACTCCTCGGCCGTGGAGATCTATATCGAGGACGCGTTCCCACGCTCGCAGAGCGACTTCTCGCTCTCGTTGTACAACTGGTCTGGGGCGCTGTTCTTCGTCGAGAAGCAGACCATGGATATCGTGCCCCCGGAGGGGACCGAGACCGCCAGCGTCGAGCTGGACGGCACGGAGATGGAGTATGAGCGCCTCCCGCCGCCGACGACGGACGAATTCGCAGTGACCACCGCGAACCCATACTACATGGCCTTGGGCAACTTCACCGTCGTCGCGGAATCGGAGTCTGTCTCGTTATCCAAGGACCTCTCGTTCGACAGGCCGATCATATCCGCCCTCCCGTTCCTGGAGACAAAACTGAGGACGTTCGGGGCCGCGTCGGAGGGGGAGTTCTCGGACATGGGCAGGCTGGTCGGCTACATGCTGACCACCCTCGCCCAGCTCAGGGTGCTCGAGGGATACGGAGTCCCGACCTACACCGGTCTGAACACATCCTCCATCCTCACGGAGCATGACGTCCAGCGGGCCGTCGCGGTCGCCCTCCTGATTGAGCAGGCGCGGCTGTTCAGGGACATCGACGAGTCCTTCGCGGCTGATGTCGTGGCCCTGTGCGGCGGCGCCACGACCGGCCTTGCCGCGCTCGAAGGGTCCCATGGCAGGTTCCTGGACCCTGCCGAGCTGTTCCTGTGGTTCCTCGGCATAACAGAGCCGGACCTGGATCCTTGGATGCTCGTCGCTCAGGCGGTCGCGGGCATGGCCGACCAGCTCGTCATCAGGATGCTGGACTACATGGGCTGGCTCGGTCTGCTAGACCTGGCCGACCAGGCGATAGGCGCCCTCGAAGAATCGGTCGACTCACTCATCGAGTATCTCACGGGCGAGGACAAGGCACAGAGCTCGGTCGTGACGTGGATCCGAAGGACGATCGAGCTGACGAATACCGTGCCCGAGATACACACATGTGCTTTCTCACTGGATTCAGACCTCATACTGGTCGTCCCTGAGAGGTCGTACTTCGTCGAGGACGCCGCGGGCGTGCTGTATGCTGTGTGGGTGGGCGGGTTCATCGCGCACATCGACGTGCCGACGTACGACCTCCTGTCGTCCGCTTCCTGGGCGGATTTCTATCCAGATTTCAAGGAACACCAGGGTTCACTCACCGACCTCGTGTATGACAGCCTCAAACGGCTCGCGTTCGACCTCGCGTCCACATGCACGATCGACCTGTCAGGCATGGCGTTCGACCCCACGGACGGCAAGGATCTGTTCACTGTGATGTCCGAGCGCGCGGGAGATGTGGCGCTGGTCCTATCGCCTGATGCTGCAATTGCGGCGGGTGCGGACCTGCCCCTGTACAGCGCCCAATACGAACTCGCGGAGGCGTTCGGGGGCTTCGTGGTATCTCACTGCGATGAACTCGTGCCCTCTGGGCTCGCAGATGCCATGTTCGACGACCTTGCGGATGAGGTCCTCTCGACCGCGACGTACCCGTTCATACCAGACCTTGCGGTCCCAGTCGAACAGCAGCTGGAGGATATCATCAGGAGCGACGTGGAGCACGACCTCGACTGGGGGGTTGGCGAGGATGCGTTCAATCTGTTCGAGACCAAGTGCGGCCTCGCGCTCGAAGGCTTGTCCTCCGCAGTGGACGTCTCCGTTGACGAGGTGGATGACGGATTCGTCGGCCCTCTTGTGGATTCTGTCGCTGCCGCTCTGGTCGTGGGCACGTCCGCGTTCCCGGGCCTGCCTCAGGTCATGGAGGACGCCCTGGGAGCGTTCGCAAAGGCCGCACTCGCTCAGAAACGGCTGACATCGTACAAGCAGTCGGCGTATCTGGACCTCGGAGGCGAGTTCGGGTTCTGGGACGGCGACTTGGCCGTGGCCGAGGATGCTGGGGCGGTCCTGAACACAACGCTCTCGGTCGAGCTGCCGGATGGCATCCCGAGACTGACGGCCGTGCCATACGATCCTGAGGTAGGCTACACGTCCCTGGAACACATGTTCCCCGCGGACGAGCTCCTCGTCCAGGTCAAGCGCCCTTGGGACTACGACCGTTCCATGGAGGGATACCCGAACTCCCATCTGACATCGCTGACGAACGTATC
>DUKU01000058.1:2919-9470 GCA_013329135.1 Thermoplasmata archaeon | reverse complement strand
TAGAGGTGTTTGGGAATGGCTGAGACACCGAAAGGGACGATATCGATTGCACCGAATGTGTTCTGGGTAGGCGTGAAGCATCACAACCGAAGGCTCTTCGACGGACTCATACCGCTGCCCCACGGCACGAGCTACAACGCGTATCTGGTCGTGGGCTCCGAGAAGACCGCTCTCATCGACACTGTCAATCCTGGCTTCGAGAAGGAGCTGTTCGACAAACTGTCCGAACGGACCGATATGACCAAGATCGACTATGTCATCATGAACCACGCGGAGCCTGACCACGCCAACGCTGGCAGGTACGTGCTCGAAGCCGCCAAGGGCGCGAAGCTCGTGACGAGCGCCAAGGGGAAGGAGGCGGCCATGATGTACTTCAACATCGACCCTGAGCGGATAATGGTCGTCGACGAGAGCTCCAAGCTGGAACTCGGTGGCAAGACCCTCCGGTTCGTCGACGCGCCCTGGCTGCACTGGCCCGAGACGATGTTCACATACCTCGAGGAGGACAGCATACTGTTCCCTTGCGACTTCTTCGGCTCACACCTCGCGGACGGACCGTTCTACTCCGATGAGATGGGGGACGAGCTGGCGCTGGACATGGCCAAACTGTACTTCGCTGAGATCATGATGCCATTCAGGAGACAAGGCGCGGCCGCGATTGAGAAGGTCAAGAAGATGGGCGTGAAGATGATCGCCCCGTCCCACGGTGTCATCTGGAGAGACCCGAAGGTCATACTCGACCCGTACACTGCCTGGACCAGCGAGAAGATGGAGAAGAAGGTGGCCATCGCATATGTGTCCATGTGGGGCAGCACGGAGAAGCTGGTGAAGGCCCTGAACGACACGCTGGTCGAGAAGGGCATCAGCGTGAACATATTCGATCTGACCGTGACGGAGATCGGCCACATAGCCAAGGAACTCGTTGATACGCCAGTGGTCGTCGTCGGCGCGCCCACGGTCCTGAACATGATGCACCCGGTCGGGGCGTACGCGACCTTGCTGGTCAAGCAGCTACGGGCGCCGACGAAGTACACTGCGCTTCTGACATCCCACGGATGGTCAGGCGGAGCGGTGAAGCATGTCCAGGAGCTCCTAGGAGGAACCAAGATCGAGATACTCGGCGTCATCGACCCGAAGGGGCCGCCCCAGAAGGAGCACTTCGACCAGGTCCGCGAGCTGGCAGACAAGATCGAGGAGAAGCTCAAGGCCCTCTGAGAGGGCCGCGAAACCCCTCAAACCCCTCGTCCCTTGTTTTCTGCCACTGAGGTCCAGTTCCACGCCATACTAGCGAAAGGATGATTAGACGGGACGCGGACTTGTAACGCATGGTCTTCCCCAGGGAGGTCTTGAACAGGCTTAGGTGGACCGAGGGTGAGTCCCTGGACGAGGCCGTCATCTGGTACATCCACAGGGGGGCACCCGGGGACAACATCAGGATCCATGGCACGGCTCTGCGATCTCTTGGCAGGACCTTCTTCGAGACCGAAGAGGCCAGCATACCATATCACCGTATCCTGAGGATAGACTATCGCGGTGAAACCCTGTTCGAGAAGGATGCTCGGGCGAAAGGACTGCGTTGACCCATTCGGCGATGGCCAATGAAGAAAGCATTAATCATGCCGAGAGATATCCTGAGAATAGGGACCTCGGACAATTCCGAGGCATTCGATGGTGATGCACGTGAAGAGAGTGCTTGTTGCAGGGATTAGTATCATCCTGTGTGCGATGCTGGTTGCCAACGTCAGCGCGTTCCCGCCAGAGACCTGGCAGAAAGGGGACGAGGTGGCGATTTTCGGCCACTCGTTCGAGGAGGAGTATTGGACCAATGAGTCAATGAATGCCACGAGCCCAGCAGGAGATGACATCACATTCTCCGCCTCGTTCGTCAACTACGAGAACGTATCCGCGTTCCTGCTCTCCCTGAACATGGTCGAGAACGACAACGGCACGGGCAACGTACCGTTCCAGCTGTTTGGTATGCATTATTACACGCCTGATGGCAACGAGGTGTTCATCGGAGCGGTCCTCGCTTTCCTGATGGCGTTCGATGACACATACAATGGTACTGGCCCCGGACAGAACGGTCTGCCAGACCCCGGCAACGAGAACATATCCTATATCATACCGTTCGGCGTGGCCGGGAAACTGGACGAGGCATACCCGCCTGAGGTCGAGGTCCAGGAGGTCGAGAAGCTCGGCGAAGGGCATTACAGGTTCGGCATCCAATACAGGAACCTGTACGCGTTCGTCTCGCCGAACTTCATCGCGAGCGCGCTCTTCGCCACGGGCTGGATTGCCAAGTTCAGCGAACTGACGATAACATACGAGGTGACCATGGACCAGGAGACCAACGAAGTCCGGGCTGAGACATGGTACACCATCGGTGAGGTCACGGAACTCTGGTTCTTCCTCTTCGGGATCCCGATACCGGTCGACCCGCACGACCTGCCAGAGCACATGGGTCTGAGCGTCGTCCACTTCGTGACCGTCTTCACATCGAAGTATCAGGGCGCTTCAGGAAACTCGACCGGCGACACGATCGACCCTGCCATCAATGCCCCGCTCGAGGAGGACATCGTCCTGAAGGTAGGAGACGATAGCGAGAGGGCGCTGAATGTCGGCACCCGCGGGACTTTCGACCTCATCAACGAGAGCACCGATTACGTCATCAAGGAGGACCAGCCAGCGATGAACGCAATCGTCGGCGCTAGACTCGTGGACCTCGTGCTAGTGGCATGGCAGCTCGGGTTCGCAGCCGGTGCGATGAGCATATTCGCATACGGCCTCAGCGACTACGTCCAGTCGACATACGACGGGCCGCTTGACTTGGCTCAGAGTAGTCTCGCACCCACGAACGAGGACGGGTTCAACGCATATCCACTATGGTACGCGGTGTCCTTCCCGCAATGGAACGGGTACAGGGTCGTGCACGACCCCGTCTACACCGCGTACTCGAGCTTCGAGGGGGCGCCCGCAGAAGACGAGGAGGCGTTCAACGCCGGGGGGCTGGTGGTCCTGCTGTTGATCGTGGTCGTAGTTGTCGTCGCCATAGTCGCTGTGGCCATGAGGAAGAAGCGCTCCTGAGCAGCCCTGGCTGAAACCCATTCCCTTCGATTTCCATATCACGACTCAGCGTGGGGCCTCTCAGCCGAACCTGGAAGATTCACTTCACGAGATGGGCATACTTCAGGTCGGCCACGAACTTCTGGACATCGACGATATCGGTCGGCCCATACTGAGCGGATATGACCTCCGTGATCTCGCAGAGGTCGCGATCCCCGTCCATGAGGTTCACGATCTCGTACATCTTCTTGGAGAACGACGAGTCCCTCTTCTCGACCTCATCGTACCATCTGTGTCTCTTCTCGCCGATCGCCTCGGACAGGAAATCAGAGTCGAGCGAGCCCTTGAACAGCCGCCTCGGGACGGTCTTCTTGGCCTGCGTCTCCGCCTTCGAGAGGCCTCTCCGCATCAGCGCCGCAGCGGCCCCCTTGCCTATGACTGAATCCACTATGTCATTCAATCTGGACAGCTCTCTCGAGCCGTGAGCTGAGATTGCGGCGACCTGCTGCTCCACGAACGCGTCTGCGCCCGACTCCGCGTCCAACCGCATGAGCGACCTGACGGCCTTCACATCCCTGCTCACGATCTTGGAGACCCTCATCCTGTGGAAGATGGCCAGTCTCACAAGGTCTGCCTTGGCGCCCTTTCCCCTGCCTGACCTCTTCGCTTCGAGCAGCTCTGAACACGCCTTGCGAACGGACTCGGATATCCTCTTCATACCCTCCGAGCTGCTCAGCACGGCGATCTCATGGACCGTGTCGGGATCGGCATCCGCGAGTGTCAGTGCGGACACTGCTGCAATCCAGCCCACCCGCCTCAGGCTATCCTCACTCACCTTGTCCATGGTATCCAGGCTCGTGTGGTAGAACATATCCGGCCACTGAGTCAATCCTACACAAGGCACGCCGACGGTTGACTCGTTGAACTCCGTATGGTCGCTTCCTCCAGAGTACACCGTCCGAGCGTATCTGAAGTTGCTCGCGATACCGATCTTCACCATCGGATCGTATTCCGCGTTCGCACGCTCCATCATGGAGAACACGAAATCGTTCAGATAAGTGGGCATCGAGTCCGGGGTGCAGTCCATGCACAGGGTCGACTTGCACAGCGTCTGGTCTTCACCGATCATGTCGAGGTTGATCCCCGCCTTCAGGCGATCGTACATCTCAGTGTGCCTAGACAGGAACGCGACCGAACCCACTGTCTCGGGCACCCAAAGGAACCTGATGGTCCTCTTCGGTCGCTCGATCTTGCCAGAGCGGATGAGGGATGATATGGTCCTGGCGACCTCTATCAACAGGCCGCTCCCCGAGGCGTTGTCGTTCGCGCCCGGCTTCGGGTGGCACAAGTGCGCAACCAGGAGTATCTCATCCTGTGGCCTTTCGGACCCTCGTATGGATGCGTTCACGATGCTGTAGGCGCCTTTGGTGAACTCAGCGTCGACCTTCGCGTGCAGTTTCACCGTCTTCCCCGACGCAAGATACTTCTTGAGCTCGTTCCCCTGGCGCCTGCTGAGCGAGAAACCGAACTTGATACTCTTCAAATCCTTCGCGTCGGGCCATATGCCCTGGTATGCGTGCGCGTCTGGGATGTCAGTGCTCTCCCGAACTCCTGGGAACTCGTATGTCAATCCGTCAGTAATCACGCCAGCGGCTCCGCGCTTCACGACCGCTTCTCGTTGGACCGGTTTGCCTCGCCCGGTCGCCAGCACGAATTTGCCCTTTACCTTCTTGCCGACGTAGTCCTCGTCTGAGACACCCTTGCCGACATCAATGAGTTCAGCAGTGATCCCATCGCGTGGAGTGCCCTTGCTGAAAGTGTGAAGTGATTGCGGGATATCACTGAACTTGGCGAGCAGGCGCTCGCTTGGTTCCACCAGCCTCAGCTCGGCGCTCTTGACGGTCCAACCCACGACGGACATGTGTGTCCAGTATCTGCGCCGTCCATCCGCTGGATAACGCTCGATATTGACATCGTCCAAGCTGAAGGGCTTCAGCTCTTCCGTGACATGCTCCGCGGCTGCGTGCATCATTGGAGATGCCTGGATCCGGTGGTACCGTGTCACTCCGGCGACGTATGATTTGGCGACAGACCCCGACAGCTCGTCCTTGACGATTCGTCCGAATTCCATGATCAGACCGTACGCACGAACATCTACCCTGGATATCAACATTCTCAGGGAAAGGTCCGCATGGGCCTTCAGCGATGTGCCATCCGCGCCGCGATCTCCTTCAGGACCTTGGCACACACGGCGTCCGTCATCCCCGGGACGTCCAAATCCGGATTGAACTCGACGATGTCCGCGCCCACGACGGTCCCCTCGAACTTCTGGATGAGGTTGATCGCCTGTCGCGTTGACAATCCACCCGGCTGTCGATGGGAAACCCCAGGGGCGAATGCGGGGTCGAGGGCGTCGATATCGAAAGAAATGTGCACAGGCCCCGCGAAGTTGAAGATCTTGTCGTCATCCCAGGAGCGCATGTCGATCATCTCGACGCCGAACCTTTCGGCCTGCCCAAGCTGATGCCGGGTCATGGAACGGATACCCACCTGGACGAGTCTCTTGGCGAGGCCATCCTCCATGATCCTCGCGAACGGACAGGCATGAGAGAACCTGTTTCCTTCGTAGTCCTGATACAGATCTGGATGGGCATCGAAGTGCAGTATGCTGAGGTTCCTGTGCCGGCCTGCTATGGCCTTGACGATCGGATATGACACAGAATGATCCCCGCCCAGGCAGATTGGCCTTAGCCCTTTGTCCAGGAGCGAACCCACCTCCCGTTCTATCACCGAGAACGGGTCCTCACCGGGGCCGAACCCGATGTCCCCTGCATCCCAGACTAGGGAATCATCGATGAGGGTGAGGTCTTCGCTGTACTTGTTCGTGGATTCACTGTGCCAGGCAGCCCTTATCAATGGCGGGGCCTTCGCGGAGCCGCGGGCGAACGATGATTGATCGTCGTACGGAACACCCAACAAAGCGATTGGCGCGCTATCCATTGTAATCCACCGAGTTGTCAGGGCAGTCAAGACCTATTTAGATTGCTCCCCCGCCACCTGCAAACATATTTCTACGGCATGAACATCCAGGCCGATAGATGGAACTCGCTTGGCTGCCTTTCTCGCTCGCCACGATACTCTTCTACGGCCTTGGCCAGGTCTTCGTGAAGGAGACCAGGACCCAGATATCCTCCGCGAACTATCTGCTCCTGTTCAGCGGGAACATCGGGATGATATGGGCGGTCTACTGGCTCTTCTTCCATGAGAGCACCTCGTACGAGACCTGGGCATGGATACAGGCGATAGTCGCCGCGGCCCTCTCTGGAGCAGCATACCTGACATTCTACGAGGCGCTCAAGCACGGCAAGGTCAGCATCATTGGGACGGTCGCGGGCGCTTACGCCCCCTGGACCATCCTGCTGGCGCTCCTGTTCCTGGGAGAGGAGATGACCTACGGCGAGGGCGCGGGGGTCGCGCTCGTGGTCGGG
>DUKU01000058.1:0-2805 GCA_013329135.1 Thermoplasmata archaeon | reverse complement strand
GGCGCGGGGGTCGCGCTAGTGGTCGCAGGCATGCTCCTGTTCACGTACAATCCAGGGAACGGCAAGAGGACCGAGTTGATGGGCATCGTCTTCGCGGTGTGCTCCCTGTTCTTCTGGGGCACATCAGCGACGGTCGCGAAAGGCGCCATAGATGTCATAGGCGACACGAACTTCATCGGAGTATACGCGATCGTGTGCCCGGCCATGTGGGCCGCCTACTGGCTGTACACGACCAAGGGAAAGTTCGAGATGCCCAAGGCCGACCTGAGGATACTCGAGCTCTCCATGCTGTTCCTGACCGCCGGGGGCATCACGATGTACCTCGCGTTCGCCAACGGCAACGTGTCCATAGTCTCGCCCATCACGAACCTGTACCCGGTCCTGACGATCGTGGCCGCCAAGGTCCGGCTGAAGGAGAGCCTCACGGTCAAGCAGTACGCCGCCCTCGCGATGCTCCTGGTCGCGATACCGTTGTTCTCGCTCTAGGCGTTCCTGTACTTCCCGTCGGAGAAGACTATCCTGTCGAACACCTGCAGCTCCTGCCTCGATTTCGGGTGCACCAGCTCGGCCACGATCTCGACATGGTCCTTGAGCGGGCTCACAGCGACCTTCTTCCCCAGGGTCTCCTGGAGCTGGTATATGCCCGCGGAGTTGGACATCTTCACATGTATCTCGATCAGCTTCTCCTTGCCCCTCGCTATGTCCACCGATTCTATCGAGAGAGCGGATATCGAGTGTATGTCATGCTTGCCCAGGTCGTACGACAGTCTGCCCCTGCCCTTGGTGATGTCGCACCCATCCGCTATCACCACGATGGCCGCCTCGATGGTCAGCGCGTTCTGGCCCTCGTCGTGGGCGAATATCGTGTGCAGAACCTGCTCGACGACCGCTGTCCTCTGGGCGAGGTCCGGGTAGATCTCGGGCAGTAGCCTGTCCAGGATCGACTTGCCGTACATGACGCTGAATGTCTCGTGCTCGACCCTGTGGACCGCGTTCCCGATATCGTGCAGGAGGCAGCCCGAGAGCACTATCAGGTGGGCGTCATCCTCTGTCATGCCCAGGCCTTTGATGGAGTCCATCTCCATCTTCCCGCTCTCGAGGAGAATCTTCAGTATCGTGATGCCGTTCGCCGCGACGATCTTCGCGTGGATGGGGCCGTGGTCGTTGTACCCGAGCTTCCTCACCGCGATGAAGTTCGCGAGATTCAGAAGCGTGTTCAGTTCCTCGTCCGAGGAAAGCAGCTGGAGCATCTTCTTGGCCTTCGGATGGTCCGCGAGGCCCATATCCAGGGTCTTGATCGATGCCTCCTCGAGGCTCGTGTACGATGATGGCATCTCGAGGCCGTATAGAAGTCCGTTGCTCGTCATCTTCTCACTCACATCCCTCACCTGTCCGTGTGGTCGGACGATAATGCTCTCGGGGGTTATTGATGCTCGCCTGTCAGGCGTTCAGAATATGAATACCCACAATTGTACAATGGTCAGACTTTAGTACTCAGATTCCACTCACACGGAGCGACATGTCGTATATCGATGAACTCACCACCGCCCTGGGCAAGGAGAAGGTGCTGGTCGACCCAGCTGAGAGGTTCGTCTACGGGGCGGACTGGAGCCCCCGCACGCCGGACGAGTTCGTGTCCCCTGACGTCGTCATACTTCCCAGGACCACCAGGGACGTGCAACGCACGGTCAAGGTCGCCTACGAGCACAGCATACCAGTCACCGCTGGAGGTGGCCTCACGGGTATGCTCGGGGGCGCGGTCCCGATGTTCAAGGGGATATACATCGACACGACCACGATGAACTCCGTCGTCGAGGTCGACCAGAAGAACCAGACCATCAGGGTCCAGGCGGGCGCGACGCTCCAGGAGGTCAACGACGCCGTTCAGCCGTACGACCTCTGGCTGCCGCACCAGCCTGAGTCCAAGTGGGTCAGCACAGTCGGCTCCGCAATCGCGTGCGACAACGACTCCACGTTCGGCGTCAGATACGGCAAGATACTGAACTGCCTCCTGAGCGCGGAGATCGTCACGGGCACGGGTGAGATACTCGAGCTCGGCCACAGGAAGGCACACTTCACATCCTCAGGCTACAAGCTCAAGGACCTGCTCGCTGGCAGCGAGGGCACCCTGGGCGTCATCACCGAGGCCACGCTCAAACTCGAACCGATCCCGGCCACGAGGCGCGTGGAGATGCTCGTTTTCCCGAGGCTGGGCGCGGCCGTGGACTACCTCAGCAGGCTCCTGAAGGCAGGGCTGTGCATCGAGGCGGCCCACATCAACTGCAAGCGCAGGCTGAGATTCTACACCCAGACATACAAGCAGAAGTACGGGAAGGAACCGGAGATACCGGCATGGGGCGAGGCGCTCCTGGCCATTTCGTTCGCAGGCGACAAGGCCGTGGTCGACTTCCAGCGGGACGAGGCCGTCAGACTAAGCAAGGAGTTCGAGGCGCAGCTGGTCGAGGAGCGCGAGCTCGTCGAGAGCTGGTGGACCTCGAAGTACACGCTCGACTTCGAGCCATTCAAACAGAAGTGGCCAGACTCACAGACCAAGAAGAAGTTCGGCGCGGCGGACCCTGGCGTGCCCGTTGGCAGGCTCGAGGAGTTCTACCACAAGTTCGTCGAGGTCGCTGAGAAGCACAGATTGGACATCATCGGCATGAACGCGTACCTGGAGCACCCGAACAGCATCGGCTTCTCGCTCTCGTGCGCGGTGTATGTCGACTACAGGGATGCTGACGAGGTCAAGAGGTTCCGGGAGTTCCACGACGAGCTGAGCAAGATGGCCATCGCGTTCGAGGGGAC
>DUKU01000203.1:2649-4545 GCA_013329135.1 Thermoplasmata archaeon | reverse complement strand
CTGCTCAAGATACTCAGCACGCTCCTTCTCCCCACCTCGGGCAAGGCGTACATCGCCGGCTTCGACGTCGAGAGCCAGTTCAACGATGTCAGGCAGAAGATCAACATGGTCTCTGGAGGCGAGGTATCCGGCTACGGACTCCTCACGGTGAAGGAGAACCTGTGGATGTTCTCCCAGTTCTACGGTATCAAGAGCAAGGTCGCGCTCCAGCGCATAGATGACATGCTCAAGGACTTCGGCCTCAGCGACAAGAAGGACGCGAAGGTGAGGACACTCTCCACAGGTCAGAGGCAGAAGATGAATATCATCAGGGGTTTCATCACTGACCCGGACATCATATTCCTGGACGAGCCGACGCTCGGACTGGACGTCAACGCGTCGAGGGTCATCCGGGACTTCATCCTCCAATGGCTCAAGGACCATCCGACCAAGACCGTCGTGCTCACGACGCACTACATGGTCGAGGCGGACGAGTTGTGCGACAGGATCGCCATCATCGACAACGGGAAGATACTCGCGTGCGACACCCCGGAGCGGCTGAAGAGGAGGGTCCAGATGAACACGACGCTGAGCATGGACGTGACCCTGCTGAAGGACACGACTGTGTTCAGGACCTTCGAGGGGGTCGAGAGCTTCACGTTCACCGAGGACGGGGAGAAGGGTCTCACGAAGCTCAGGTTCGTGATGAGGGGCGAGTCTGGCGTCTCAGACATCATATCCGCTGTTCTCGGCCAAGGGTCGAGGATAGAGTCGCTGCAGAAGACCGAACCGACACTAGAGGACGTGTTCATCAAGATGGTCGGCAAGGGATTGGAATGAGCGACGGCTGGGTCATCAGGAACCTCAGGGCTATAAAGGGGCGTGCATACCCCCGCATCATCGGCGCGAAGAGGGAGCCCAGCTGGCTGTTCTTCGAGATCGTGCTGCCGCTCTTCACCGTAGCTGCGTACGCCTACGTGTACCAGTTCATGGACGCCAGGGACGAACTCATAGGCTATGTTGTCCTGGGAGGCGCGATGACCGCATTCTGGCTCAACGTGCTGTGGGCCATGGCGGCCCAGTTCTACTGGGAGAAGGAGATCGGCAACCTGCAGCTGTACATGATCGCGCCGATATCGAGGATGTCCATCCTAGCGGGCATGGCGCTCGGGGGGATGTTCTCCACGACTGTCAACGCAGCCTCGACGCTAGCCATAGGCGCGCTGATATTCAACGTCGCATTCCACATATCGAACCCGTTCATGCTCATCGCGATATTCCTGGCGACGATGGTCGCCCTGTATGGCATGGGCATGATGTTCGCGTCGCTCTACATGCTCTTCGGCAGAGAGGCACACCACCTGTCGAACCTCATGACGGACCCAGTATACCTTGCGTCCGGCTTCTTCTTCCCGGTGAAGTACCTGGGTGCGTGGGCTGCGGCAGGCGCGTCATTCATACCCATCACACTCGGCTTGGACGCGCTCAGACAGATGTTCTTCACGGGCGCGGCTGAGGATGCGTTCCTATCGATAGAGGTGGAACTACTGATACTGCTGGGACTGTGCGTCGTGTTCCTGATCCTCGCTCACTACTCGCTCAGATACATGGAGTATCTCGGGAAGGCCACGGGGAGGTTGACCCTCAGATGGCAGTGATGAACGACCTGCGCACGATGAAGAACGCTGCGTGGCTCGGCTGGCAGATGGAGGCGAACTGGGCGGACCCGTTCCTGTTCGCGACCTACTCGATAGTGAAACCCATCAGCGCGACGCTCATCCTCGTCTTCATGTTCATGGTCGTCACGGGAGGGGACACGGACAACGCGTACTTCTCGTACATGTTCATCGGGAACGCGCTGTACATGTATGTCGCGGAGGTGCTGTTCGGGGTGACATGGGTCATACACGACGATAG
>DUKU01000203.1:0-2430 GCA_013329135.1 Thermoplasmata archaeon | reverse complement strand
ATCACGACCGCAGGCGTGATCATCACCCTGGTCTTCGGGGTCCTGGTCCTCGGCGTCGACATATTCCTTGGGGACATAGACTGGCTGCTGCTCGCTGTATCCACAGTGCTCGGCATGGGCTGCATATGCGTTCTGGGGCTTGCCCTGGGCGGGATCACTTTCCTCACCGCCCGGCACTCGATCGGGATAAACGAGGGTGTCGCAGGCATATTCTACGTCATGAGCGGCATCATATTCCCGATAACCGCGTTGCCGACATGGGCCCAATCCATCTCGAAGGTCCTCCCCGTGACATATTGGATGGATTCGATGAGGCGCGCCCTGATGCCCGACGCGATGGCCGAGCTCAGCTCGGCGGCCGCATTCGATGTCACCGGTCTCGGCGGCTTCAGCAATCTGTATATCATGATCTACCTCGCGATCTCAGCCGCGATATTCTTCGTGCTGTCCTTGGCCGTGTTCAAGTTCGCCGACGGCGTCGCCCGCAGGAAGGGCAAGATCGACTGGACCACATCGTACTAACCACTGGGGGCATGGTTAGGTATTTCTACCGATGTCCTCATGGGGTGCCATTCAGACGGATTGCCCGAGTGGGGTAGCTTGGATATCCTAGAAGCCTGCGGAGTTTCAGACCTGGGTTCGAATCCCAGCTCGGGCGCATCCCTCTCTTTCTGACAAGGCACATCTATCCGGGATGCGTATTCGGTCCCGATGCTCCCCGAACTCGAGGCGATCCTGCATCGTGTGAGGGCAGACAGGCTCTCGGGCGCGAGCGCCCTGGCAATCGGTGTGTGTGACCCGCTGAGGGGGTTGTGTGAGCGTCTCCAAGGCATGTCTGCCCAGAAGGATCTGGAAGAGTTCGCCCAGGCTCTCGTAAGAGTGCAACCCAACATGGGGGGCATATGGAACCTCGCGAACGGCATCCTGCACAGGTCGGCGGACGTCTCATCTGTGGCGTCCTTCTGCGGGTCGATGTCGCTCCACTGCGCGAGCGCCTCGGTCAGGATCGCCGAGGTTGTGGCCTCGGAGGTCTCGGGCAGGAGGATCATCACAACGAGCTCTAGCAGCGCGGTGTTCCACACGCTCGTGAAGGCTTCAGGCGAGCGCGGAACATCGGTCATCGTATGCGAGTCGAGACCGATGCGCGAGGGGATCCTCATGGCCAGGGAGCTCGGGCGCGTTGGTGTGAGTGTGACCGTCATCGCCGACGCCGCCCTGGCGCTCTTCTCATCGGATGCATCGGTCGCCATTGCGGGAGCGGACGCGGTCAACAGGAGCGGCATCATCGGGAAGATCGGCCTTGCGCACCTAGCCATGGCTTGCGACTCAAGGAACATGCCGCTGCTGGTCCTCGCCGATTCGTCCAAGTTCGCCCCCATCAGTCTGTCCAAAGACCTGAGGGACCCGTCCGAGCTGTTGGAGCCGGGCACGCCTGGAGTATCAGCTGAGAACCGCTATTTCGAGCATGTGCCGTTCGAACACGTGAGCGCGATATTCTCTGAGAAGGGTCGGCTGTCGTCTGAGGATGCCCAGCGCGCGGTCTGGGGCGCGAAGGTCCACCCGAAGCTCGTCCAGAAGCCTCAGTGACTCCTCCTCATGCACTGCTCGACCTTCGTCATCTCTTCCTTGGTCATGAGCGGGACCTTCGGTTTGGAGAGGATCCTCTTGACTTCTTCCTGCGCCCTCCGGATGAGGTCTCCCTGCCTCCCTGGTCGCGTCCTGACCTCGAGCGACGCCTGGGGGATGGCGGAGCCGATGGTCTCCTTCCTGAACCTTGAGATAGTATGTCTCTTTCCAAGGAAGTTGCCATCCATCCCGGCGTCCCTGATGGTCTCGAACGATATCGCCTCTGGGCTCGTGTCGAAGTCCCTGGCGAACTCCCTCGCGACACGCCACGTCCATGCATCAGCGACCAGTTGCTCGAAGGACGCCCCAGTGGCCATGTCTATCCCGCCGAAGCCAGTGCCCAAGTCCGAAGGTATCATGGATTGAATCGACATGTGGGGCACACCTTCCCACTCGTTCGACATTGTGTGCGCCAGGTTCTCGAGGCCGACGCCTGCCACCATGGTTGGGAGCCCGTAGAACCTGCTCATCTGGCCCGCCCCGGTCCTGATCATAGGCACTTCCAGGGCTCCGTAGTCGATCGACCCCGTCTTGAGGTCCCCCGGTGAGGAATCGATGCTGTAGATGAACGGGGCGCCCTTCTTGGCGGCCTGTGATATGACGAGGCTCGCCAGGCTCTCCGCGTTGACCTGAGCCAGAGTTCCTGAGATAGTCACTGGAGAAGTGAGCCCAGTGACAGACGCCGCCATGGCCGCGACTGGGATTCCCGCCCTCGCCAGCTCTACCTGGGCCTCAACCAGCCCTTTCTCGAAGGTGAGCGGTGATATAGGACACTGGACGGCCGAGAATATCGGTCTCTTCGCG
>DUKU01000094.1 GCA_013329135.1 Thermoplasmata archaeon | reverse complement strand
TGGATACGCGAACACGGCGGCAAACCACTGCTGTGGAAGACCGGTCATTCGCTGCTCAAAACCAAGATGCAAGAGACGGGCGCGCTGCTCGCTGGCGAGTTGAGCGGCCACATATTCTTCAAGGAACCCGCCAACGTCACCGCGCTCAGGGAGGAGTACGACCGCAGGTTCCAGAACACCCCGAAGGCGCATCAGGATGAAATCGCCCGCGTGAAGGGTGAACTCGCCCCCGTTCAGAACGAGCTCCACAAGCTCACGCAGCGTAGGAACGAGCTGGAGAAGAAGAAGTCGGCTGCCCTTGCGGACCTGACGAAGCAGATGAAGGCCCTCAGCTCCAAGACCAAGCCACAGAAGAAATCCCAAGTCCCGCAGGACCTGGTCAACCGACTCAAGGACCTCACGACGAGGAAGGAGAAGCTGGAGAAGGAGAACCCTGTCCCGGCTGAGCTGGCCAGACAGATGGAGCAGCTCGGGGTCAAGGTGACAGAGCTCAAGCACAAGCTCTCTGCGCTCACATACTCGAACGACCTCTTGGGCAAGTCGATGCGCAAGGACGGCTCGCTCGACGACTGGAACGAGGAGATCCGGAAGGTCCGGTGGAGCGAGATATCCATGATCTTCCAGGGCGCCATGAACGCCTTCAACCCCGTGTTCAAGATAGGCGACCAGATCGTGGAGGCCATCCAGCTGCACGAGGACGTCGACGACGCGAAGGCGGAGGAGCGGGTCAGGGAGCTGTTCAAGTTCGTGGGGATACCAGAGGACAGGATCGGGAACTTTCCCCACGAGTTCAGCGGCGGCATGAAGCAGAGGGCCATGATCGCCCTCGCGCTCGCGCTGTCCCCGTCGTTCATCATAGCGGACGAGCCGACGACCGCGCTCGACGTCATCACGCAGGACAGGGTCCTGTTCGAGATCAAGAAGCTCCAGACGGAGTGGAACATGGCCATGATGATCATCACGCACGACGTGTCGGTCGTGGCCGAGGTCTCGGACAAGATAGCCGTCATGTACGCGGGTAAGATCATGGAGCTGGGGCCGACGAACATGGTCTTCAAGAAGCCAGCCCACCCGTACACATCCGGCCTGCTCGGGTCGTTCCCGTCCATCAAGGGGCCCAGGAAGCGCCTCGCATCCATACCCGGGTTCCCGCCAGACCTCGTGAACCCGCCCAAGGGCTGCCCGTTCCACCCGAGGTGCCAGTACGCGAAGGACATATGCGGCAAGAAGGCCCCGCCGGCGGTCGAGATCGAGCCCGGACACATCGCATACTGCCACTACTCGCGCGATCTCTGGGAAGAGCTCAGGAGGGACAGATAGAATGGTCGAAGAGGTCGTCATCAAGGTCACTGGCCTGAAGAAGTACTTCGAGATCAGGAAGGGCTTCTTCGACATGTTCTCGGAGCCGATCCACGTCAAGGCGGTGGACAACGTGGACTTCGAGATCATGAGGGGCGAGATCCTGGGGCTCGTGGGCGAGAGCGGATGCGGCAAGACGACCTGTGGCCGGCTCCTGACCAGACTCGAGGACCCGACCGGGGGCTCCGTGTTCTTCCTGGGGAGGGACATCGCGCTCCTGCAGGACGAGGACCTCAAGATATTCAGGCGCAACATACAGATGGTCTTCCAGGACCCGTACGAGAGCCTGAGCCCCAGGAGCACCGTGCTCCAGACCATCATGGAGCCGCTGATCAACCACGGCATAGGCGATTCCTTGGAGGAGCGGGTCGAGCTCGTGACGAAGGCGCTCGAGGACGCGGGGCTGGCCCCGGCCAAGGAGTACCTCACGAGGTTCCCGCACGAACTCAGCGGCGGGCAGAGGCAGAGGGTTTCCATCGCGCGCGCGCTCGTGATAGGCCCGCGGGTCATAGTCGCTGACGAGCCCGTGTCCATGCTGGACGTGTCCATCAGGGCCGGCGTCCTCAACCTCATGCTCGACCTCAGGGACAAGTACAGGATACCCTACCTCTTCATCACCCACGACATCGCGGTCGCGAGGTACGTCAGCGACCGGCTGGCGGTCATGTACCTGGGCAAGATAGTCGAGATCGGCGAGACGGACAAGCTGGTCTTCGAGTCGAAGCACCCGTACACCCAGGCGCTCATATCCGCGGTCCCGGTGCCCGACCCCGCGCAGAAGCACGGCCGGGCGAAGATCGTGGGCGAGATACCCAGTGCGATCAACCTGCCCCTGGGCTGCCGGTTCAGGCCCAGGTGCCCGAAGGTGTTCGACAGGTGCGGGTGGGACGGGCGTGACCTCGCCGCGTGGCTCCTCGAGGTTGCGAAGGTCGGCGAGAAGTCGCACCCGATGCACAAGCACATCGGCACGATCGACCCCGACAGGTTCGTGCTCAACATATCCATCAAGGACGGCGGCAGCCCGGAGTCGGTCAAGACGTTCCTCGAGGAGCGGACAGCGGCTCTCAGGAGCACCAACCCCATGTTCGGGGCGGTCGTCTCGGTCGACACCGCCCTGGGGGACAGGGAAATCGTGGTCAGGTGCTCCTCGGTCGGCGTCGACGGGGAGACCGTGGCCAGCGAGCTCGTGGAGCTTCTGCTCGATTCGGTCGATTTCAAGTCTGCTACCAGCCCGATGCACGGGACCATCCTGGATGTGTCCAGGGAGGGCGCGAGGGTCAGTATCAAGGTCGGCCATGAGGAGGAGGGACAGGCAGCCTCCGACAAGACGAAGCTGGAGTCCGCCGTGGCGTACATGAAGGACTTCGTCAAGCACCACAGGAAGATGACCGGGCACACGGAGTTCTCCGGCGTGCGCACGATCCAGGGCGACGAGGCCAGGTCCGAGGTCGTGATCGAGTGCAGGCCCTCGAAGATGTCCGCGGCCAGGGTCACCCGCGAGGTGGCGGAGATCCTGGAGCACGACTTCATGCAGGGCCCCGGGTCGACCCAGCACGAGGCGTTCCTGCCCATCAAGGTCCGCACGAGGGGCATCCGCGTACGTATAAGGGGCGGCGAGGAGCGCTGGAAGGAGCTCGTCCCGTTCCTGAAGAAGCACTTCGCGGAGAAGGCCGGCAAGGGCATACCGGTCGCGAAGGGGGTGTCGGATGTGTCCCTCAAGATGGTCAAGGGTCCGAAGAACATCGTGACGGTGCGGCTCGTCACCGTCGAGGAGCCCCCTCTCGTAGACACCGGCGGGGGGCACCAGGTCGCCTGCTACCTGTACACGGCCAAGGCCGCCTGAAGGCGCGGGCGACAGTCGAGCGCACAGAGGTGGGGAGATGGCACTGCTGAAGTCCGCCAAGGAGCACTGGTTCTCCGTCACGTTGTACGCTCTGTTCTCTGCGTTCTTCCTCGTGGCTGGGGTGCTGTCGGCCTCCACATACGTGAGCGTCGTGAGCACCCAGAACAAGGTCCTCCTCGAGAACGCGTCGTTCTCGGCCGATGAGCTGGAGAACGGCTCCGTCGAGATCACATTCTCGATCGACCTCGTCAACCCCTCCAGGTACGACCTGAAGATGCAGTCCATCGTGTGGGAGGCTTTCGTGACGAACGGCACCTCCGGCACCGGCTGGTACATACCCGTCGGGAGCGCCTACACCGGTCCCACGTCGTACGTCGAGGTGCCATCGGGAGACACGATGACATTCTCATACTCGTCCCTCGTCTCCGACCCCGAGACCCTGGCCAAGCTGAACGGGCTGGTCAACTACAGCGCCCTCGAGGGGGAGCACCTGACCCTGGAGACGCTGCCGTACATCCACGAGTTCTACACGGTCGCGTGGATGGGCGATTTCAAGCACGACTACCTGCGCGAGATGTACCTGAACGAGATCGTGAAGGTCCAGCTCGAGTACTCCTCGGAGGCGGTCACATGAGGCTCGGACGGGAGGATGCGAAGAAGGTGATGGCGATATCCCTCATGAGCGCGCCTCCGATCGCGTTCATGGCGTTCGACTTCATGTTCCCGAACATAACGACCCCGTCCATGAACAAGGAGATGCTCGTCATGCTCGCTGTGTCGGTACTGGCCGGGATCCCGTCGGGGTACTTCAACAGCCGCGTGGACCTGGCCATGCTCTCGGTCATAGCGTACACGGCCATCGGATACATCCTCGCCGTGGTCTACTACTCCACCCCCTTCACCCTCTACGACATAGAGCTGATACTCCCGGGGTTCTACTACGCGCTGTTCTTCAGGTTCACCATCATCATGCTCTTCATATTCGTCCTCGGGGGGTTCATGGGGACGGTCTTCGGCCAACTCGTGAGGGACTCGATGAAGAAGGAGATGACCAAGCTGACATTCCCTCCCAGGGAGGAGTGAACCCTTCCCGACTGGTGCAAAGTCATTTCTACACTGTGGCGCATCGGAGGGGAGGATGAACGGCAAGGCGGACCTGCACACCCACACGAAGTACTCGGGGCTCTCTAAGGTCCTCTTCCTGCAGATACCCGATTCCGTCTCAGAGCCCAGGGATGTCGTCAGGGCGGCCGAGGCGAAGAAACTCGACGTCCTGTGCGTGACGGACCACAACAGCATAAGGGGTGGACTCGAGGCGGGGAAGCACGCCAGGTCCGTGGAGGTCGTCGTGGGGGAGGAGGTCATGACGGCGGACGGTGAGGTCCTGGGGCTGTTCTTGAACGAGAACGTGCCGCGGGGACTGTCCGCGGAGGAGACCATAGACATCATCCACGGCATGGGCGGCGTCGCCATCGCCCCGCACCCGTTCAGCGCGCACTGCGCCGCCCTGGGCGACAAGGTGCTCTCGATCGACCTGGACGGGATAGAGGTCTTCAACGCGTTCCACAGGGACAGATACTCGAACGACCTGGCGCTGAGCAAGTGCTCCGGGTCGGGCAAGGCCCTCACGGGAGGGAGCGACGCGCATGCGCCGATGATGGTCGGGGACGGGTTCACGACCTTCGAGGGGAGGACCGCCGAGGAGCTCAGGAAGGCCATCGTGGGCCGCCGGACGGGCTTCGGCGGTGAATACACCACGATCAGGAACGTGGTCTGGATGACGACCCTGCTCGTCCTGAAGGTCCAGAGGGTCATCGCGCGGTCCATGGTCACCGGCACGAACCGCGAGGACACGGAATACTCGGACGCCATCTACGACATGAGGAGGGCGACGAAGCTGATCTCATTGGGGGCGTCCTTCATGTTCCTGCTGCCTCCGACTGCGTTCGTGGCGAGCGTGATAGGCGACAGGCTCAACACGTCCAAGTCCCGCACCAACTGGCTCAGGCTGAATGGCGAGTGAACGCGCCTACCGTGTTAGGCGGAGTGTTTTGATACCCCCTCAGTCATCTCATACCCGAGGACGGGCGAAAGGATGGCTGTCAGGAAGATCATCGAGATAGACGAGGAGAAGTGCGACGGGTGCGGCCAGTGCGCAGTCGCCTGTGCCGAGGGAGCGCTCAGGATCGTGAACGGGAAGGCCAAGGTCGTCAGCGACGTGTTCTGCGACGGCCTGGG
>DUKU01000017.1:9686-15226 GCA_013329135.1 Thermoplasmata archaeon | reverse complement strand
GGGCCCTCGCACATTTTAATTCAACAGAATCATATATATGTGATGCCAAGGCCGATCTAGCTGTCCAGAATAGTGTGTCCCAGGGAGCCTGTTCTACCCTTACATATTGAATGTAATCGAAAACTATAAGCATATGTAAGGGTATGAAATCTCGTGGTCGTCGTCAAGAAGAAGACCGTCAAGGGTCGAGAATACTACTATCTCCAACACACAGTTAGAACTCACGACGGCGTTCAGGCTCGTGAGAAGTACATCGGGACAAAGTTGCCATGAGATATTGAAACCGCGAAGAGGGATTTCCTCACTGAGGTTTACAGGGAGCGATGGTATCCGCTACTGAACCAGGTTCACCTGAACTACCAGAGGGAAAAGCGTACGCTGCCTCCTAGTGCTTCGCAGAAACGTGATCGTCAATTCTCTGTCAAGTTCACCTATGACACCAACCGCATCGAAGGATCGAAACTCACATATCGCGAGACTGCTGATCTGTTGGAGAAAGGACTAAGCCCGAGCCAGAAGCCGATTAAGGACATCAAGGAGGCTGAGGCCCACGACAAGGTCTTCCATGATGTGCTGCTACACAAGAAAGACCTGTCCATGCAGACAATCCTGATGTGGCACAAGAAGTTGTTTGAGGAGACCAAGCCCGACTTCGCAGACAAGGTCCGCACTCACCAGGTGGCAATCTCTGGGAGCAGATTCATGCCTCCTAGTCCTGTGGAGATCCAGCCATTGCTCAGGGCGTTCTTCCGTTGGTATGATCGAAACAAGCACTCCATGCATCCGGTCGAGTTAGCCGCTGGGGTTCATCTGAGATTCGTCACTATACACCCGTTCGCCGATGGGAATGGCAGGATGAGTCGCATGCTGATGAACTTCGTGTTGCACCAGCACGGCTTCCCCCTTCTGAACATTCCGTACGAAGGACGTCGGGGCTACTACAATGCGCTTGAGCGGTCACAAGTGAAGGAGAATGACAGCACATTCATCCAGTGGTTCTTCAGGCGATATCTCAAGGAACATTCGACATATGCCAAGTTCAAGAAGTGATGCGGTCTAGGTCATTTCTTACCGGCAAAGAATTCCACCTCGAATAATCAAGCTCCGACGTTTAAACACCGGTAGATTCCAGGTCGGTGTCCGAGCTACGCATACGCCACTGAGATGGCGATGCTATACGTCTCGCGTCTAGCTTCTGCCTACTTCCTTCCGATACAAACGGATGGCCCTCTTGCTGGTATGCCAATCCCCTGATATCTTCAGTGCCGGAAGCTTCCCTTGCCCGGCTCGCAGACGCAGATACTTCGCCGAGTGTCCTGATATGTCCTCGAAACCTGTCAGAGGTCTCAGTTCGTCCTCTGATGTGCCGAGCTGGTCCAGCAGGTCGAGAATGGACCTGCCCATGATCTCTCTTACGAAATCGACGAGAGATGATGGATCCCCCGAATGACCGCGGTCCATGCAGTCAAGATATCTGTCTCTGTCGAGCGGAACGATATTCACCGGCGGCCAGTTGTGCCTGAGAAAGTGCAGATTCAACAGCAGTCTGCCAACTCTTCCGTTTCCGTCGCTGAACGGATGTATGGATTCGAATGTGTGGTGGAGCCATGTCCCAAGGATGAAGACGTTCTCTCCTTTGACGTCCCTGCTTTCGTACTCCTTCATCATCTTCTCCATCTCGCTGACAACTTCCTCCATTCTCGGGGGTACGTGCTTCGATCCTGTGATCCGAACGTTTACACGTCTCCACATTCCCGCGTCCTCTTTCACCCCTTTGAAGACCGCTTCGTGTAGCTCTTGGATGGTAACGAGAGTGATAGGTCGCGCTCTTAGCTGGGTGAGATCACGGAAGACCTTCTCGTGTTGCAGAGTCTCCAGGACATCTCCGATTGGCCTGTCTCCGATGCTGCGCTTCTTGACTAGCAGCACCTCGACATCGTGCCATGTGAGTGTGTTCCCTTCAATGGCATTCGTGCCCCAGGTGTTTAGAGCGCTTGCTCGTCTCCAGACATCCTCTGGAAGGTTTTCCAGGGATGTCCTAGTGAGGAGGCAGTCGCGTAGCGTTGTGAGTATGCCTTCATCCATATAGATGCTATGAACGCATATACTGTATATATACTTATATGCTGTAAGTGGTTTGTTGAGGTCACAGCATACGAAATGTACTCATGTTTCGCTCTTTTACGAATATCCAAATCTCAAGGCTCATCGAGCCTGATGTGATGAAGTTCAATCCCGAGTGCGGTAGATTACAGAGACGCTTCTGTAACAGAGCCGAGTTATCTGCCGGCAAAGAATTCGGCCTTGAATCTTCAAGCTCCGACCTTTAAACACCGGTAGATTCCAGGTCAATATCCGGGCCCTCGCACATTTTAATTGCATGGATAATGTTAGTATTCGAATCCATTCCAGAACTCGGCCCCCCTCCCAAATCATGAGATTGTTGCGCCGAGCTAGGCTCTCACCTTTCTTCTTTCCTACCCTTCTCTATGTCTGCGCTTCAGTTCAGCCTTGCCCTTCTTCAAGAACTCGGAGCGGTTTCCCTTCTTTTCTTTGACCATCATTCCCACTCCAAGTGCACCAGAACACATGTGGTGCAGAATCTCAAGGTTCTTGCAGGTCTCACTGTCCTTGCACTCGGCGCACTCTCCTAGATGCTTGTCTGTGGCACATGCGCGGATTTCGCAGTTCGTCCTCCCGCCCCCCTTCAGACACCCAGGGCATGGAGGCAATGTATGGATCGAGGCCAAGCTCTTGTGGAGTCCCATGTAATCGATCCCTTCTGGACCCCACTCCTCTATTCCATAGTCCTTGGTTAGCTTCTCAAGCCTCCCCGCGAGTTCGCCAATCGTCCCGTTGCCAACCGCACAGCTGCCACACCAGAGCCCGCAATAGCCAATCTGGTCCTTCACATTCTCGAACGCTGGTGCACTCGATGCGTCCTTTCCTTTGGTCCCGGTCTCTGTGTAGTGCATTGTTCAACCACTTCGCTGTGGCTTCCCGAAAGGAACGCACGAGAGGATATAGTCTCTTCAGGGCAATGCGAAAATGCACGGGTCCTGCGACCTGCGTTGAGCCGGGTCCATACTCGAAAGTCTGGCATATTCTTTCAAGCGATCACTGGACAGAGCCAAGTCTCACCGGCGCTATCGAACTAGCAAGGTTCGTCCATTTGGATGCCGGGATCCGGTTTCTACCGGTACATAACTCGGCCGTCATGATACCCACTGGGGGTTGAGAATTCTAGCTCCCAGCTTTAATCGCCGGTAGGTTTCGGGCAGAAATCCGGGCCCTCGCACTTTTTAATTCAATGTGGTGTATGAATATCGTGCCGACCAACACGTAACCATCCGTCTCATCCCATGGGGTTGATTCGGATGGTCTTCGATATGTCATGCGGAATGTGGCACCCGGAACCGCTTCGATTATCTAGATGCATTTCTATGAGTGGCTGAAGCGTCGTATGACGGTCCCTTTGGGTGAGCGCGGTCACGCATCTGCCAATGCCGTGAGCTTGGCGGATGCTTTGGAGAACGACCCTTTCTACGCTGCCATTACAGGTGACTTCTCATGCGATGATGCCCAGCGACGCGAAGTCTTGGAAGCCTACTTTGACTATTCGATGAAGGAAGGCGCGAGACTCGGTTGCTGCACAGTCTTGCCGGACGACGATAGCGGTGCGGCCATCTGGATCAAACCGAAGCCTAAGGAACACCTGTCTCAATCCAAGTTGGAGAAGCACAGATTCCTGGAGTCAATACTCGGAAGGAACGGGCTTGCGGATTATCACAGGATCATCGGTTTCATGTCGCCTCGTGCAGATCAGGTTGTGGATAGTGACGTCTGGTATCTTTCGATCCTGGGGGTATCGCCTCATGCTCAGGGCAGGGGGTTCGGAAGGCGTTTGCTGGAGCCCACTCTAGATGAGGCAGACCGTGCAAATGCAGGCTGCTATCTGGAGACATACTCGCCCCGCAGCATCTCCTTCTACGAACGACTTGGTTTCAGATGTATCGTCTCGCACGTTGAGCCAGTGACATCATCAGAGTATTGGATCATGGTCCGGATGCCCCGTGATGTTCAAAGGTGATTGTTGACTGCGGACAGGATTTCCCAGACTCGATTCATTCTCAACTGACAAGGTGTCTCCTCGCTGATAAGTCACCGTCGGATTTCAGGATCATTGTTTCCAGGTCCAATTGGGGTGGATCTCAGGCTGAAATCCACGCCATTGCGTTCAGCTACGTCGCTCATATGGTTAGTGTCACATAGATGATCCTCAGGGTATGCGTGATTGTGCGCTGGACTGCGAACTGCAGACCAATGTTTAAGTATCCATATCATGCTCTTCAAAGCCACACCCCACAGCCTTGAGAGGGCGTTCATGGAGGGGATTGGAAAGCATGTCTGCCAAATCGAAAACGAGCCGGTCGGCGACTCCTTCCAAACCTAAGAAGACCTCTCGTCCGCGCGTGGAGTATCCCGATGATATAGACGCATCGGAGGTTTCGAGGTCGAGAAAGGCTGCGATCCTCCAGCTCAGGATGGGCAGGCTCGCTCACGTGCTCAGCATCGTGTCCGGTCTCGCTCTGGCCGCTACAGCCGTGCTCGCCTACCTTCTCGAGAACTGGGACTACCTTCTGACAGCTCCGGAGTATGTCACCACGCTGAAGTGGGTGCTGCCTCTTGCCGCCAGCCTCATCGTCGCCGCCCTGGCACTGGCGTTCAAGTGGGAGCCGTACTTCGCTGACCGGAGCGACCCACATTTCATAATGAGCTTCGTTGCAGTCGCGGTCCCCGCGTTGTTCATCGCACTCATTGCGCTCGACGAGGGCGGGTACATGGTGTTGGGAAGGCCAGACTGGCTCTATCCCGCGTCCCTCCTAGGCATGAGCCTGACCTTCATATCGCTCGCAATGGCATGGGATGGTCACGGCCGGAGGAAGGTCGTCAGCATCGCGAGCGCGGTGTTCCCACCCGCACTGCTCACCTTCCCGATCATCGTGCATTTCACGCCGCTCGAGTTGGCTAGCATCCTGCCGATGGCGTACCTTGGCAGTGCCGTCGCCATCCAGCTGAGCGGGTCCATGCTCCACATCATCTCGAGCTCCACAACTGTCCAGGAGCGCGAAGTCCTCAAGGCGAGCGACGGCAAGCTCAAGGTGCTCCTGGAGGACGTCGACAAGCGCAGGGAGGCGCTGGAGTATCGCGAGGACGCGATGCGCTCCAGGGAGTCTGACCTCGAAGCTTACGAGAAGCGGCTGACAGAGGAGATGACCTCCATAGATGAGAAGAAGAGGCAAATCGAGGCGATGGAGGCCGAGGCCGAACTTCGCGTGGACAGCTCCAGGAAGGCTGGCGAGGAGCTCGTGCGGAAGGATTCGGACATCGAGGCCAAGCTCGACACTATGAGGCTCACGCAGGCCGACCTCGACATCCAGACAAACGATCTGGAGAAGGGCGCGAAGGCTTTGGCCGCCAGGGAGCAGAAGCTCGCTACGAGGGAGGGCGAGCTGAGCAAGCTCATCCTGGACGCCCAG
>DUKU01000017.1:6253-9511 GCA_013329135.1 Thermoplasmata archaeon | reverse complement strand
CAGGCGCTCCAGAAGGCGCTCGCGGAGAGGGAGAAGCAGGTCGGCGTGAGGGAGAGCTCTGTGGATTTGAAGGGCATCGAACTCCTGGCCGCGAAGCAACAGCTCGGCAAGGTCGTCGCGGAGAAGACGACCGTGAAGACGCTCGAGCAGCAGCTCCTGATGAAGCAGGAATCCCTGTCCGAGAGGGAGATTGCCCTCAGGTCCAAGGAGGATGAGCTGAAGAAGGCCTCAGAGCGCGCCCAGAGGCTCATAGAGCGCTCGGACAAGCAGATGAACGAGCTCGTGGACAAGGAGTCGGCCGTGCTCCAGCGGGAGAAGTCGCTCGTGGAGAAGGAGGCGGAACTGAAGAACGCGGTTGCGACCATTGACAACCAGCTGGCAGAGGCGCTGCGCGTCAAGTCCGCGGTCAGCGATCGGGAGAAGCAGTACCTGTCTCTGACGGAAGCCACGAGGACGAAGATGGCTGGCATGACCACGAAGGAGCAGGAGGTCGAGCGCAAGATGTCCGCCCTCGGGAGGCGCGAGGAGAGCATCAAGGATCTCGAGAAGAGGCTCAAGGCCGAGCAGGACCAGATGAACTCCAAGCTCAGAACGCTGCTCGAGAAGGAGAAGGACCTCAAGGCCGAGGAGGCCAAGGTCGCCGTGAAGCAGGCGGAGCTGGAGTCCATGGAGCGCGAGATGTTGGTCACGGTGGACGAGGTCGAGAGGGTGAGGCACGAGCCCTCGCCGGAGCCGGATTCATCATACAAGGCGCTCGAGGTGAAGGAGAAGCACTTGCGCGAGAAGGAGCAGGAGATGAAGTCCAGGCTCTATCAGCGCGAGAAGGATCTCGAGCAGCGCGAACATGCGCTCCAGACGCATCTCAGAAAGGATCTGGACGAGATGGAGACCGAGGTGGAGACCGAGGTCGTCGAGGAGAAGGTCAAGACCGGGATAGAGCGCCTGGACGACCTACTCCTGGGCGGCATGCCGTTCTCATCCAACGTGTTGTTCGTCGGCCCGCCGTTCATCGGTAAGGAGACGGCCATGTTGTTGTTCGTGGCCGAGGGGCTCAAGAAGGGCATCCCGGCGATCATAGTCACAACATCGCGTCCGCCTCACGAGATCGCCATGGACATGGCACCGATACTCCCCACATTCATGGAGTTCGAGCAGCTCGGCCTGGTACACTGGGTCGATGCCTCTGGGCTCGCCCAGGACTCGGCCCCTCGGAGGAACTCGGTCAAGGTCAATTCCGCGGACGACTTCGTTGGCATGTCGAAGGCGCTGGAGGCGACTGCGAAGACGGTGATGGCCAGCGGCAGGAAGTACTTCAGGCTCGCGTACCTGTCTCTCTCGATGAGCATCACGAGCGCCGATGAGAAGAGGTCGCTGCAGTTCGTGCAGGAGATGTCGAGCAGGGTGCGGCAGGCGCGCTCGGTGGCGGTGTACGCCGTCGAGAGGGGCATGCACACGGACCAGCAGCTGGGGTCCCTCCAGGCGCAGATGACGGGCGCGATACACTTCAAGACGGAGAAGCAGAAGACGCTCCTGAGCGTCGAGGGTGTGTGCGACGCCCAGACGAGGACCTGGGTCGATTACAGGCACACGAACAAGGCCCTCATGATCGGAGCATTTTCGCTCGAGCGGATAAGATAGTCATATACCCTGCCCGCACGTGCGAGTCCCGCTCGGAGTGTGTGGATTGATTCGCCTAGGCAACGGCATCCTGCTCGAGATGGACGGCCGCAGGTTCAGGTTCGATCCCAGGAGGACCGTCGCCGAAGAGCTGAACATGGTCTCTCACGCGCACTCGGACCATATCCCCTCGTCGTTCCGCACGCTCCAGGTCGTGTGCTCCGAGGTCACAAGGGACCTGATCCATGTCAGGCGTGGGAAGGAATTGGATGTGGTCGACGACCCTTGTGTCGAAGCCCTTGAGGCGGGTCACATCCCGGGCTCGAACATGTTCATGGTCAAGGGCGAGAGGTCCGTGCTGTACACCGGGGACTTCTGCACGCGCAGGAAAGCGCACCTGGACGCTGCGAAGCCTGCCAAGTGTGATTCACTCATCATGGAGGCCACTTACGGCAAGTCGAGATACGTCTTCCCGGACCACGAGGAGATTCTCGGGGCAGCGCGCGATTGGCTGGATGACCTGATCTCCCACGGTGGCTCCGCGGTCCTGTTCGCGTACCCGTTGGGCAAATCACAGGAACTGTCCGTGGCCTTCCACGACCTCCCTCTGCGCCTGCACCCTTCGATCGCGGAGAACAACAGGGTCCTAGTCAAGCACGGGTACAAGCTGTGCACGGACGAGCTGGACGAGCACGCGGAGAAGGGTCCCGTGGTCTACATCACATCGGGCATGGGCAAGGACAAGGAGAGGGTTGCGCGCATGAGGAAGGCCGGGGCGAGGACGGCCGCGTTCTCTGGCTGGGCGCTCGACAGGAGCTTCGCGTACACGTCCACGGTGGACGAGGGCTTTCCGCTCTCCGATCACTGCGGATATGACGAGCTCATGCGTTTCGTCGAGAAGTGTTCGCCAGAGGTCGTCTACACGACGCACGGGTTCGACAAGGCGTTCGCGTCGTCGGTGCGCAAGGAACTCGGGATAGACGCGAGGCCGCTGATCGCGAAGCAGAGGACGATGGACCAGTTCTGCTGACTCATTCCTCTGATGTGGTCCAGCCCTTCTCGTATGTGCCTGGCTGCATGAAGACCCTGGACACGTCGACCGCGAAGCCCTCGGCGCGCTTCATGATCTCGTCGGCGTCCATGAGCGCGTGCCCGAGCGCGACGCCCTCGCCGCTCAGGGATATGATCGCCACGAGCCCGCCCTTGCGTATGTCCTGGTCGAGTGTGACTATGCCGGGCATGGCCACGTTCGCGCCGTGGCAGACAGCGTCCACGGCCGAGTCCTTGATCTCGACCATCGGTACCTGGGACAGGAGCACCTCCATCGGCTTCAGCATCTTGGCCAAGGTCGACGAGTCGCCCTGCTTGTGCGCCTCCATGGCGTCCTTGAGGTCGTGCAGCTGGACCGCGTCCGCCTCCGTGAGCGCGCCCGCCCTGGTCCTCCTCAGGTCCTGCAGGTGCGCGCCCGCAGCCAGGGCGTCGCCCATGTCCACCGCGAGGCTCCTGATGTACGTGCCCGCGTCGCACTCGACGTCGAACAGCACGTCCCTGCCAGAGACCTCGAGCACCCTCAGCTGGTGCACCCTCCTGGTCCTCTGCTCGCGCTTGACCGCGGAGCGCATCGGCGGGGGCTGGTAGATC
>DUKU01000017.1:4071-6155 GCA_013329135.1 Thermoplasmata archaeon | reverse complement strand
GGGGCGGGGTCTGGTAGATCTCGTCCGTGAACTCCGTCACGACGGCGTCGAGCCGCCTGCGGTCCACGTTCCCGTGCATCCTCATGACGCCCACGTACGCCTTGGTGCCGTAGTGGAGCACGTCCATGGCTCGGACGGATATGCCCACGCCTACCGGGAGGACGCCTGTGACGCGCGGGTCCAGCGTGCCCCCGTGGGCGGCCTTGTCCGCGCCCAGGATGTCCTTGGCCCAGGTCGTCACCTGGTGCGATGTCGGGCCAGACGGCTTGTCGATGATGACGACGCCGTCCTTGAGGAGGTCCTCCACCTTCCGCTCCCCCGGGACCTTCCCCGCGCCGGATCTAAATGCCTTCTTCGCTTTGACGAGTGTCTTCGTCATGTCTCCTCTTCGCCTCCTTGACTATGATGTCTGTAAGTTCCTCAGGTGTCATGCTCCTCGAGTCGAGCCATAGATCGTAGGCCAGGCAATCCGATGGGTCGATACCGTATATCGCCTTGTATCTCTTCCTCTCGGAGTGTTCCCTGGTCCTCATCTCCCCGAGCACGATGGCAGGGTCCTTCCCCTCGCGCTTGGCTATTCTAGCCGCCCGTACCTCCTCGGGCGCGTCCACGTACACGGTGAAGGTCGGGATGTCGTACTTCCTGAGCAGCGCGGCGGTGAGCCTCCCCTCGAGGACCACGTCCTTCTTGGACTCCGCGATGGTGATGGTCCTCCGGTCCAGCTCCTTGTCGATGGTCTCGTCCTCCTCCGCGAGCGACCCGAGCACATCGAGCCCGATGCCCCTCTCCTCGGCCATACGCCGGAACACCTGGCCCACGAGGACGAGCTCGTGCCCGAGCGCCTTGGCGACCAGGGCCGATACCGTGGTCTTCCCGCTTCCTGGCGGGCCGGATACAGCGATCCTCATGTGGAGACCATCCGCACTAGAGAGCCTTCTCCGCGCCCTTAACCCCTTCGCCCGNNCCTGGGCGCCCGGGGCCGATCCCGTGGTCTCCCCGCTTCCTGGCGGGCCGGATACAGCGATCCTCATGTGGAGACCACCCGCACTAGAGAGCCTTCCCCGCGCCCTTACCCCCTTCGCCCGCCTCGAGCGCCCTGAGCTTCTTCGAGAAGCTGAACTGCTTCAGGAGCCTCTGGAGCACCTGCCCGAAGGGCAGGGTCATGAGAGAATACAGAAGCACCCAGTTGGGCAGGAGGTTGGAGCCCTTCATGTCCGCGTTGAACTCCCACGGGACCGAGAACACGGTCGACCCGAGGCCGATGTACACGAAGTTCGCCAGCCACGCGAATATCGGGATGATGACTATCATTGTCACCGGCATGAGCTTGAACTGCGACTGCGTGGACTTCATGGTCTGGGCCATTATCTGCGGCTGGAGTTCCATGAGCTTCTTGAGCTTGAACGTGTTGTTGCTGGTCCTGGCCTCCCTCAGCTCCTTCGAGAACGCCGCGGATATCCTCTGGTTCCTCGCCTGGCCCACCCAGTCGATGAAGAAGTGTCTCACGGTTATGCTGAAGAACGTCATGATGAGGCCCGTGAGCAGCAGGGTCACGATGGGCATGTCACCGCCGAAGCCGACGATCGGCTCGAGCCCGTAGCCCACGTACGTCCCCAGGGTCCGCCTTATGTTCGGGTCGAAGAGGACGAATATCGCGACCATGAACGCCAGCAGTAGCACCAGCTGGTTGCCCATGTCCGGCTTGTAGGGCGGCTTCCCGCCCTTGCCTCCGGCCGTACCAGAGCTGCCCATCGCCTACTCCCCGCCGAAGAAGCCCCTGAGCACAGGATGCATCTCCATCATCTGCTCCCTGCCGATGGCGTCGTACAGGTTGATCATGATGCCCACGGCCAGCAGCACGCCCGTCCCTGAGCAGTTGCCCACCGTCCCGATGAGGTCGGCCCCCGCAGCCAGCGCGCCCACTGTGGCGCCGGATATCACCGTCACAACAGGGATGTATCGCTCCAGCACCCTCTTGAGCACGCGCGGGTCCCTCCTGAAACCGGGTATCTGCATGCCGCTCGACTCTATCTGGGACGCGACGGCCTCAGGGCCCATGTTCGTGGTCTCTATCCAGAACTTCG
>DUKU01000017.1:0-4018 GCA_013329135.1 Thermoplasmata archaeon | reverse complement strand
GTCTCTATCCAGAACTTCGCGAACAGGACCGACCCGAGTACCATGATCGTGACGTAAGCGATGACGTGTATGCCTATCTGCAGACGGGTTTTGTCGAGCCCCGTGGCACCAAGGTACTGATCGCTGAGCATCGGCAGCAGCCAATCACCGAACCCGTTCACGGTCGAGAGATAGTATGCCAGCCCGCCCGAGGGCGTGGTGGCACCGGGCTCGTAGTACCCCATCATCCAGTTCCCGCCCAGCAGCGGCACGTTCATGAAGCTCGGGTGGCTCCAGAAGAGCATCGAGAACATGCTCACGTTGGCCAGCAGGGCGGCCATCAGTATGACCGGGATGTTGGACGCGTATATGAGCTTGATCGGGTACCTGCCCCTCGCTCCCCTGGCGCCTCCGTGGGCCAGGGGCAGCTCGATCCTGCTCGATTCCGTGTACGCGACGAACAGGAATATCACGATCGTGCCGATGAGCGCGACCATGGGGTTCGGCTGCGCCAAGAATATCTGTTCATAGCCCGTGCTGGAAAGCTCGGACGCTGACAGATGATGGAATATGTAGATGGTCTTCGGGATCGTGCCTGCGGGCGGGTTGTCCGTGCTCATCGCGGAGGTCGGGTCCGTGGCGTGCCAATTGAGAGTGCCCGTGAATATCTGCTGCGCGACGCCCGCGGCTATGAACAGCGATATGCCGCTGCCTATGCCCCACTTGGACACGACCTCGTCCATGAGGAACACCAGGTACGAGCCGACGAACAGCTGCACGACTATGAGTGTCCTGGCTATGCTCTGGCCGTCCCCTCCGAACAGCGAGGACATGCCGTCCGAGAACTTGGCCGACGGCTCCATGAAGCCGTACACCTGGGGCACCGACTCGACCAGTATCATGATGAGCACCAGGAGCTTCTGGGTGCCCTGGTAGATCGCCTTGTCCTCCTCGTCCTTCAGGTTGAGTTTGATGATCTTCGCGCCCGTGAAGAGCTGCATGATGATGGACCCGGTGACGATCGGGCCTATGCCGAGGTGCATCAGCGAGAACTGCGCGCCCGCAAGTATCGCCCTGTACTGCGCGAACAGGTCGACCCTCTGTTCGACATCGAGGCCATAGATGACGACGTTGGTCATGGCGAAGTACAGCACCAGTATGAGGATGACCCACATCATCTTCGTCCGGAAATGGACGTGCCCCTCAGGCCTCGTGACGGCCGGAAGCCGGTCGGTCACGGGCTTGAGCTTATAGAGCATGCTCTTCTGTTCCTTCCCCTCAGCCATCAGCACCCTTCCTTTTAGGTCCTGGTCTCACATGTTCTCCGGGGCCCGCCGCGCGACGCGGCTACGCCTCCGGCTTGCTCTTCCCCTTGATCAGTTCCCCGCCGGCGGCCTTCAGCTTCACCTCGGCGTTCGCCGAGGCCTCCGAGACCGTGACTGAGACCGGGGTCTTGATCCTGCCCGATCCGAGCAGCTTGTCGACGCCCATCTTCGTCAGGTCAACGGACCACTTGCCGCCCTTCCTCGTCGCGAAGCCGTCTCGCTCGAACGCGGGCAGCGACTCCTCGACCTCCGAGAGGTTCATCGTGACCTTGCTGACGACTACTGATTGAGGTCTCTTGAACCCGTGGTGGCCGAAGTGGTCCGGCATGTACTTAACCGTATATATCCACTTGTGCTTGTGCAGGCCAGCGTTGCCGCGGCCTCCTCTGAGGCCCGCGCCCCTGCCTGCCTTCTTGCCTCTGCCGTGGGTCCTGCTGCCTCTGAACTTGCTCGTCCTGCTGACCATCTACTTCGCCCCCTGCGCCTTCGGGAGCATGCGGTCGACCAGCTTGTCCATCGCAGGACCCCTGTAGCCGAGCGCTCCCCCGTCGACGAAGGTCGTCTTCGCCCCCCTGTAGCCGCCCCTGGGCGGCGGGAGCCTCAGAACTGGCTTCATGCCTTTGACGTCCGTGAGCCTCGCTTCGCCCTTCTCGAGCGCCTTCGCGAACGAGAGTATGGACGCGTGTTCGGAGTTCTCCTTGACGTATGAGTCCGTCAGCCTGGCACCGCCCGCGACCTCGCCCTTGTGGAACAGCAGCCGGGCGACGGTCTCGTGCCCGACCTCGCCCCAGGTGACGTAGTCCTTCACGACCTGGAGCATGCCCTTCGTGGTCTCGTCCTGAGGCAGGACGACGCAGTGGTTCGGCCTGTGGAGCCTCAGCATCTCCATCGTCTCGACGGCATCCCTTCGTATCCTCGCGTGGCCTCTGACCCTGACGACTGCTATCGCAGGCATCTAGCTCCCCTCCTTCTGCTCGGCCGGGGGAGCGTCCTCCGCGGACTCCTCGACCACATATGGCGACGGTGCCGCGTGTATCTTGGTCGGGCCGGACACGATGTTCAGCCTCTCCTTCTGCTCGTTCGTGACCCTGACCTGCGACGTGGTCCTGAGCGCCTCGAACGCCGCGATGGAGTAGTTGATCGTGGTCTTCGTGTGCCCCTTCGTGAAGCCCCACGCGTCCTCGACCCCTGCCATCTTGATGACGCTCTTGGCGATCTTGCCAACCGCGAGCCCGGTGCCCCTGGGCGCCGGCTTGACCGTGACGACGACGGAGCCAGCATGGCCCACGACCTCGAACGGGAGCGAGTGTGGCGTGCCGCACCCGCACTCCCACGAGCCGCAGCCCCTCTTGACCTCGATCATGTTCAGCTTGGCGACGTCGATCGCGGCCCTTATGGCTGGCCCGACCTCCTTGCCCTTGAACCTGCCGAGGCCTACGAACCCGTCCAGGTTGCCCACGACGACGGTGATCGCGAACCTGACCCTCCTGCCGGAGTCGGTCATCCTCTGCACCATGTTCACGTCCAGCACCTCGTCCGCCAGCTCGGGGAGCAGTATGTCCACGATCTCGGGCTCCCTAAGGGGCAGCCTTGTCCTGAGCGCGTCGCTCATGGTTGTGATCTCTCCCTCTGCGACGAGCCTTCCGAGCCTCGTCCTTGGGATCCAGTCGACCATCACTCACCACCTCCGATCTTCTTCTTGACGTCCTCGAACGCCGCCGACGTCCCCTCTCGCAGGTGCTTGCCCGCGACACGGTCGTCCGGTGGCAACATCTTGTCGCCGTGCGGTATGTCGATGCCAGCGTCGAGCAGCCCCTTCAGGGCCGCGAACATCAGGCTGCCCTTCGTGGGTTCCCTGAGGCCTATGTCCAGCACGGCCTCCTCGACGCCCTTCTCCTTGGCCCTCGTGCCCGCGAGAAGGCCCGTCAGGTACGCCCCTGGGGAGTTCTTCCCCGGGCGCGTCCAGCCGAGCTTCGCGAGTTCCTTCGAGACCGCGGAGGCGACGACGAAGTCCGCGCCGTCCCTGTACTCTATGAACTGTATGCTCATGCCCTTGTTGGACCTTCTCACGACGGCCCTGGGCACGCCGCTCCTGAGCAGGGCGGCCCTGTGCCTGTAGTCCGTCCGTCCCTCGCGTCTCCTCCTGAATGGAACCTTGTATCTTGGTCCTGTGGCCATCATCATCACTCCTTGATCACGCCTTCGGACCTGAGGTGCGAGTCGAGGTGCGACTTGCTCTTGAACACGCCGCCCTTGGCCTGCATGTAGTACTTCCTGTAGGTCCCTGTGTCGATCCTTCCATCGTCCCTGAGCTCCTTCAGGCGCCTCCTGATGGGCCTGATGGCCTGCATCCAGATCTCCTTGGAGGGCTTCCTCGCGTGCTTCTTGCCCTTCCTCGAGCCCTGGCCGCTCCTGCGCCCCTTGGCCTTCTGGGCCTTGCGGTAGTTGGCCCTGCCCCTGGACACGCCCGTCCTCTGCTTCGCGGCCACGGTCCCGGACGCTATGAGCGTCCTGACATCGGCCCTCGTGATCGCGTCGGCGACGTCCTCGGCCTTGTTCGGGTCTATCCAGACCCTGTTCTCGCCGCACTTGAGCAGCTCCGCGGCCACACGCTTCTGGTACTTGAGATCCATGGTCATCCGCTCCTGTTGAGGACCCTGATCTTGAGCTCGTCGGCCTTTGCCTCGATCGCGAGCCTCTTCTTCATCCCGACC
>DUKU01000207.1 GCA_013329135.1 Thermoplasmata archaeon | reverse complement strand
CGTCGGTTCAAATCCGACCTACCCCACATCTCAGACATCCATGCATGAGCGGATGCGGTCGTACGCAGAAGGAAGAGAAGAATAAGGGGTTTGGAAGGGGTTTCATCGAAAGGGGCGGCTTGTCCTCCTTTGGCACGGAGAGTTGGGGAGATGACTAGCTGCGCCCTGTCATTGGCTTAGATTCCCCTGAGTCGCTGCTGTACAGCAACCAGCGTGCGTCGTAGTAGATATCGTAGAACTGGATCCACAGTTCCGTGTGGGGCGACTCCTCGATGCTCAAGGAGGCATAGTCGCTGAGGAAGTCGAGCCCGACCTCGCTGTAGTTCAGCGGGCAGTCGACGCAGTAATACTCCCTCGGCACGTCGACCCATGACCCCATCCCGTCGTATGCGTACGACCGGGTCCTGGTCATATCGAGGTCTTCCCAGTGGAGCCAGTTCTGCGGGAACCATATGTTCAGGCCGTTCGGGTCCGAGTTGCCGGACCGGTTCAGTATCTGACACTGAGCCATGCCCACGCGCGACGCGTTGAACTTGTCCTTGAAGGCCATGGCCAGGTCCTCGAACACGGTGTCTGGCGCCGATATGATCCCCCAATCCTCGTATGTGTAGCACACGTAGTTCTGGAGCATCGTGACCCAGGACTGCACATCCGGGAGCCATTCGTAGCCCGCCTGGTCCGCCATCTTGCCGATCAGGGCGAAGTCCCTCGCGGACGCGATGCAGGGCCTCAGTGTGGGTATCCATTCGGTGAGGACAGCGGGGTCCTCGCCGGGCTCCACGCCGTACAACATGTACCGGATTATGTCCATGAAAGCGTCAACCATGTCCACGACGTACTCGCCATCAGGTCCGGTCTCGAACGCCGACGCGGTGACAGCCATCTGGGAGTCGGCCAGCAGGTGGTCCATCGCAACCTTGTTGCCAACGGTGTTATTGTAGTACAACACGAAGTCCGTGACGATCTTGCACGCGAACTCCTTGGGCGCCATCTCGGGGTTGTCGATCAGGTCTCCAAGCATCAGCCTGTATGGCATGCCGTCGATGGGCACATCCTGTTGTGACCCAACGAACACATCGACGACTTTCCTGAGCTCGTACAGGACCTCGGTCGAGGCCATATTGTCCCCGTCGAGCAGGATCATGTCGAGGTGTCCCAGCTTTGATCCCGCAATGGCCTCGCGGAGGCCGTCGATGGGCATCATCCAGTATTCGCTCGACTCCGTCTCGGCATCGTCATCGTCCATGTCCGGGCATATCCCGCACCATGCGTGACCGCTCTTGGTCACGAGCAGGGTCTTCGTTGCCGGGTAGTTGTCCGCGCAGTAGTCGATGAATGTCAGGAGAGTCTCCGGGTCGGAAGTGTTCATCTCCGACCATGTCTCCACCGGCGTCCCGAAGTCCGTGTTGTCGTAGATGAACACACCCTCTTGGACCGTGTTCCTCTTGTCGACGAGGACGACCATGTTGATGTCGTCGGTCGTCTCACCGTCCTCCAGGTCCTCGCCGAACGCCTTCTCGCACTGCTCAAGCGTGAAACTCACTATGTCCCCGTCATCATTCTCGTAGAACTCGTTGTCCGCCCCGATGTACAGCATGATCGTCCACTCACGAGTCACAGGCGCCGGGGCGGGTGTGTTGTCCGCGACGACGCACATGCTCGCGAGAGGCACCAACATCAATGCCGCCAAGAGCAGACCGACAGTCTTCTTGGTTCTGTGCATAGACATGCTCTTCCTCCCCTGTGAGCACGCCCACTGACGTGCCCAATGAGGGTATAGGATGCAATAGCACGTAATCCATGGCCTGAAACCGGTTTCAGGCCGACGAAACTCGATGACCATCACACAAGACAACGGGCTTTCTCAGCGCTCGTCGGGTCACTTGACCAACTTGACCATGTTGGTCATCCCGTGACGTTCTCTCTTTATAAGCCCCCGGTTCTCGAGCTTGTCGAGAAGGCGGGTCACCTTCGACTTCGAGAACTCCCCCGACGAAACGAGCCTCATCTGCAGGATCTCGCCCCCGGCAACCTCGATGATCTCGTACAACCTCCTCTCATCCTCAGGGAGTCTGCTGAGGTCCCGGGACTCGGGCTCTTCACGGATGGTCGGGGCTTCGGTCGCCTCTCCGTTCGACTGCGTCAGGCCAGCTCCCACAGCAGGGGTGGGCTCGAGTGACAGCCGCAGGAAACGGGAGTATGCGACCAGAACGATGGAGACCGCGAGGCAGGCGAACGCCGATATCAGTATGGCCCATCCGACGGGGTCGAGGGACACCACGTCCCCCACCCGGACCTCACAGGAGGGCACATTCGCCCCTCGGCCGTTGACCCGCACGTGCCCGTGCAGGACGAGCTGGCGCGCCGTAGCAAGGCTGGTGGCCAGGCCCAGGCGGCGGACGATGTTGTCCAGGCGCAGCTCGAGGCCGCGCAGCAGGGCGTCGCCGGACGCCTCGCGGGCGGCCGTCGCGTTGGTGACCGCGCGCTCGAACGGGCGCTCGTTCATCTGGATCATGCGGCGAAGCTTCTGCTTCTCGCGCAGCTGCTTGCCGTAATCGGACAGGCGGCTCTTCTGCTGGCCGCCGTGCTGGCCCGGCGCGTACGCGCGGCGCTCGACGGCGCACTTGTCAGTAAAGCACTTCTCGCCTTTGAGCAACAGCTTCTCGCCTTCGCGGCGGCACTGGCGGCATTTTGGGTCTAGGTTGCGGGCCACGTTCCAGTCTCCTTAGATGCGCCGACGCTTGGGCGGGCGGCAGCCGTTGTGCGGCACCGGCGT
>DUKU01000110.1:12387-12532 GCA_013329135.1 Thermoplasmata archaeon | reverse complement strand
CTTCGGCAAGGGTATGGCTGACCCGTTCGTGCCCGCCCTTGCCATCCATCTCCAGGCAACCCCTGCTCAGCTCGGCTGGCTCCAGGCGTTCGTGAACCTCTTCCCCACGGTCATGCAGGTCCCGTGGGGGAAACTGAGCGACTTC
>DUKU01000110.1:0-12072 GCA_013329135.1 Thermoplasmata archaeon | reverse complement strand
ATGACGACCGCCCGGAACAGGGGAACTATCATGGGGAAGTTCTTCGCGGTGTCCTCAGTAGCGAGCCTGACGGCGACTCTCATGGCTGGCTACATAATGCCTGAGGGGTCCGGCAGCGTGTTCAGTGTCTATGCGATACCATTCTTCCTCGCTGGGGTGAGCGGAATCATGGGTTCCATCATACTCATGCGGATCAAGGAGCCGAAGAAGAGGATGTATACCTCTCCAAGGAGGATATTCGCGTTCAGCATGAGGTCGTTCATATTCATATCCGATCTCACCGAGAACATATACTTCAGGAACATGGTGGCCCTCCAGTCGGTCTTCAACCTCATAATGTCCCTGATATGGCCACTGTTGTATCTGACATACATCGATGTGCTTGGCGCGAGTCTGTTCGATATCGCGATTATGACCGTGATCTCGACGGGCGCCGCCCTGTTCTTCCAGACAAAGGTGGGCAGGCTGCTGGACCTGATCGGACCGATGCCGCAGATTCTGATATCGAGGTTCACTTTCATCTCAGTTCCAATAGTGTATGCGCTGGCGACGGAAGTCTGGCACATATACATCCTCAACGCAGCCCTGGGCCTGGCTACTGCCATGTCCAATGTGGCGTTCTTCGCATACGTGCTCGATGTCGCACCTGACGAGAAGAAGGGAGAGTACTTCGCAGTCTACAACACGATGATCGGCATCGCGACTTTCGTGGGTTCAGTCGTTGGCGGATACCTTGCACTGTTCTTCCTCGACTTCTACGGTCAGAACATGGTACTGGCGTTGGGCGCGGTCTATGCTATATCCGCCTTCGGGAGGGGAGCGTGCGCGATGTGGTTCTTCAAACTCAAGGATCCTGTCGAATACCCGTACACCTTGAGAGGGCTGATCCGGGACTGGGTCATGCGTCAGAGAGGCCGGGTTGGCGTGTAGCCAAGGCTTTCACGCGTGCCGATTCAGAAGGAGCTCGTTGTAAGGGGTTTGAGGGTCACTTCATCCGCTTGCTGCCAGCGATGTAGCCCCTGAGCTTTGGTCTCTGGGTCCTCGGGACCCCGAGGAGCTGCGTCTCAAGCTGAACTAGCTTGATTGTGCTCCAAACTCCGGATGGTCTCATCTAGGTCATACCTCCTGATTGCTTAGGTACCGCCGGCCTTGCATCCCATCGGGCACATGCGGAACCTAGCAGGGACTGCGCGGTTGCCCGTCTATTGGGTAAGAATCCGATGGGGCGGATCTATGCGCGTCCATGCTTATCGGACAGTCCTATCACTAGCGTCTATTATATGGTTTGCCCGGTACCATGATGATGATATGATTGTAATTATATATTTTGGAATATGTGCCCGAAATCGACGCGTTATGTCGCTATCCGGATGCCGCTCTGTCGAATCTGGACGTCGCAATGCATAATCATGTAAATATATAATGTGATTTATTCTAATGTGATATATATTGCGGCGAATTTAAATCACGCGAGCGACGAAAATCGGATGATTCCTGCCGATTCTGGAGCTGAGGCCGCCCGCGTCTTCACCCGCCGGATACGAGGATGATGAGGGCTATTGCGATGAAAGATGCCATTAAGACGACGAATAGGAACAGCAACGCCCTCCTGTCAATCACATTATCAGCTCATCCCGGTTATCCTGCCCCGTAACCTTAACTCTTTCCGATGAGATGTCCGAGGTTGGCAAGGCGCATATACATGTTACGAGGATTACAGTGCTCATGTCCATAGATGAGATCACATCTCTCACGAGCAAGGAGCGCATCCTGCTGTATCTTTCGGACTTCCTCCATATGGATGACCGGTTTGAGCTTCCCTCGGATCTCATACAGGAGACGATTTCGTATTGTACGGGCATCCAGAGGAAGCACTTGTCGAAGTACCTCGACGACCTCATGAAGGATTGTCTCATCGTCGAGAGGAAGGCGCACATACAGGGCATGAAGCAGCGCATGAACGGGTATTACCTCGCCTCATCTGGCTATTCAAAGGCGTCCGCGATACGTGACCGGATTAAGGACATTGAGGTCGACGTCAGGGACAACGGCCATACGGTGAAGATGAAGGTGTGTGAGGTGGATGACATAACCCCATCTAGAATCACATACTGTGACATTGTGAGAGAGGCGATCGCGAAAGGCGAGCTGACGTTGCCTGGCCTCATGAACCTGGACGCCAAGAAACGCGAGGTCTTGGAGACGAAGGAACGGTCGACCGATACGTACAAGCGTGCCCTCGAGACGGCATGGAGGGACGGCCAGGTGACGGCGACCGAGCGCTTCCTGATCGAGGAACTCAGGAAGCATCTGAACATAACGGATGCGCAACACAAGGCGCTCGAAGAGGAGATACTGACGCATGTAGCGCAGGACCACATGGAGTTCTTGAGGACATATCGCGGCGTGCTTGAGATTGCTCTCTCCGACGGAGAGATATCAGGCGCCGAGGCGGAGATAGTCGAGGTTCTGCGCAAGACCTTCATGATCTCGAGGAAGGAGCACGAGAATCTTCTGGCCGATGCGGTATCGACAATATGCGGTCCCCCCGGATGCCGTGATTCTGATGCGGAGTGATGCCGCGTCGGTCGTCTATCGTCGTATGGCGGCGCGGTTCTCGCCTGAGGGTCCTTCTGAGTATGCGTAGGCCATCTTCGGTGTGTTGTGGTGATAGCCGACTCTTCCGTGCCTGTCGACCATGATCAGTCCACCGAGTCCATCGACTCTTCGAGCTAGCGTGTCGATGCTCCCCTCGCAAGCGCCGAAAACGTCGTTCCCTTGCTTGAGAAGGTCGATGGCGGTCTTCGCCAGCACGACGGCCATGATCTTCTCTCCCCATCCAGTGGATGAGGCCGCTCCGATGGCATCGTCCGCGTATGCGCCTGCACCCACTATGGGCGAATCTCCAACGCGTCCTGCGAGTTTCCTCCTGATGCCGCCTGTGGAAGTCGCGCACGCTAGGTGTCCCTCCTTGTCTATGGCGCACGCTCCCACGGTGTCGAGTGGATGGCCTGAGAACTCCTCCCTCGTCTGGAGCACGCCTGTCTTGAGGAACACCTTGTAGTCCTCAAGTTCCCTGCCGACGAGAAGGTCCTCCTCCGAACACTCATCGAAGCCTTTCGAGAGGGCGAACTTGAGCGCCCCGTCCCCTGCGAGCATGGAGAACTGCGTGTCCTCCATCAGTCTCCTCGCGACCTTGACAGGATTCTTGATGTGTCTCAGCGCGGCGACCGCTCCAGATCTGAGCGTCGACCCTTCCATGATGATAGCATCCATCTCGACCTGTCCGGACTGGTTCAGGACGGAGCCCCTCCCCGCATCGAATATCGGGTCGTCCTCCATCACCATTACCGCACTCTCGACCGCATCGACGGCGGACGCGCCTCTCACGAGTAAGTCGTTGGCTGTCTGCGCTGCATGGCCGCAACCTTTGATGTGCGCGTCTACTTGTTCGACGGGGATGTCCCATGCGCCCCCGTGGACGATGATGGATGGCTTCATGCGCTCGAGTAATCTCTCTCTCCGGTTATAATGGCTACACGACCAACTTGAATACCTTGTCGTGCTGCCTGACCCTGTCCTTGACCTTGATCCCGACGGACTGGCCCGCGGTCGCGCTTGGAACCGGCTTGCGGTCGATCTCCATCGACTCGACCTTCTGTTCGAAATCGGTCGTAGCGCCCTTTATGCGCACTGTGTCTCCGACGGACAAGGAGCCGGAGGTGATTTCAATGGCTGCCACGCAAGGCTTCGCGAAGAACAACATAACGTTGCCAATCAACTCTTCCGCCATGGTCCCCCTCTTGCCGACTAAATCCGTTTACGTCTATTAGGACGTTTGCAGGTAGTCGGCCAGCTGGCTGCCTGTTCGCAGAAGGGCGCGACGTCAAGTCAGTGACCAGATACCCCGCGGCCGGGTCTCGCACCCATCCAGGTTCCGCGAAAGTTATAATAGGCAGTAGTGGTTCACTCACCTCGGCCAGAAATATAGCCTGGGGATGCATGATGGCAGGGCTCGAAAGAGGGAAGCGCAAGCCCACGGTCAAGAGGTGTCCAACACCTCCGAGATTCGCGGGGGAGATGTTGAGCGTCCTCTCAGACGTCATGTCAGTCGAGAATCTCGATTCTGTCCTCCATAAGATCGCATCCACGGTCGCAGAGTTGTTCTCGGTGCGGGCCCTCATCATCTCTGTCCTTGATGAGAACGACCAGGTGTTTCGTGTCCGAGCCACATATGGGTACGAACCCGAGAGGGCAGAGAAGCTACGGAAGTTCACATACAGCCAGCAGCGCATGAAGAAGGACCTCGATGAGAGATACAAGGTCATGGAGAACGTGTACTTCGTCCGTCCTGGCCCCGAGGAGTTCGTCAAGGCCGACGAACAGTTCTACTTCCATCTTACGGACATCACGAAGCCGCGCGGGAACCCCGAGGAGTGGCACGAACTCGATTACATGAAGTTCCTCTTTCGCGACCGAGAGGGCGTCACGAACGGGTATATCGAGGTCATCGAGCCCGTCAACAAGCGGACATTCGACACCGCCACCATCGAGGCGATGCAGATATTCTCACAGCTTGCGGGCGTCGCGATAGAGAACGCGAAGATGTACCAGCAGCGGGTCGAAGAGGCCCAGAGGTCGAAGTTCCTGAGTGACATCATCGCGCACGATATCAACAACTACAATCAGGCAGTCACGAGCTATCTGGCGATGGCCCAGGCCGACGGGCAGGACGCCAAGAGTACCCACAAGTTCCTGGAGAGGGCATCGTCATCCGCATGGTCCATCAGCGAGCTCATACAGAGAGCGAGCAAACTGGCGAAGATCGAGGAGGAGGGCGCCGCGAACATGGGTCCCATCGAGCTCGGCGAGGTGCTCAAGGCGAGCGCGGCCTCCGTGTTGCGTGAATCCGCGGACCATAAGGTCAGGATAGACCTGAATCTGGGCGGGAACAGATACTTCGCCACGGGCAACGAGCTCGCGGAGGAGATTTTCACGAACATACTGAAGAACGCGGTGGAGTACGACCCGCACGAAGCGGTTGTCGTGGAGGTTTCCATCGGCGAGTTCTTCGTTGATTACATGAGGTACTGGTGCGTCTCGGTCGCAGACAACGGCATCGGGATCCCCGATTCGAAGAAGAATCTGGTGTTCGGCCGGTTCAACGGACTGGAGGGTGGCCTGCCCGCAAGCGGCCTCGGTCTGTCGATAGTGCGTGCCGTTGTGGAGGCGTACCACGGCATGGTGTGGGTCGAGGACAGGGTTCCTGGGGACCACTCGAAGGGGAGCGTTTTCAGGGTCGCCCTCCCCATGACCTCTTCAAGCTGAAGGGTCTTGCGAGAAGTTTATCCCCGCATCAAGGCAATATGGTGACGCGGTGATTCCATGAGATTGAATGGCAAGGTTGCGCTCATCACTGGGGGGACGGAGGGCATGGGATATGCCACGGCCGAGCTCTTCCTTAAGGAGGGCGCCAGGGTTTCCGTCACGGGCAGGTCGACGGAGAAGGGCGCCCATGCGCTCGAGAGGCTCTCCAAGTTCGGTCAAGCACACTTTGTGAGAGGGGATGTCGCCAGCTCAGAGGACGCGCTCCGGATGGTCGATGAGACCGTCGCCCGGTTCGGCCGATTGGACATACTGTTCAACAACGCGGGAGTATACATCGAGAAGTCCGCCGAAGAAATGACCGAGGAGGAGTGGGACCGTCTTATGGATGTCAATGTGAAGGGCACTTTCCTCGTGACCAAGTTCGCCCTGCCGTATATGAAGCGCCAGGGCGGTGGGGTGATCGTGAACAACTCGTCCGATGCCGGACTCATCGGCAATAGGAATTGCCCTGCATATTGCGCCTCCAAGGGCGCGGTCACGCTGATGACGAAGGCGATGGCCCTTGACTACGCTGGATGCGGAATCAGGGTGAACTCCGTCAACCCCGGGACCATCGATACCCCCATGCTTGCGCGCGAGGTCGAGGCTGCCAAGGATCCGGAAGGGTACATGGAACGTACTCGGGCCGAGAGCCCGATGGGACGGATAGGCCGTGCTGAGGAGGTTGCGAAAGCTGTCCTTTTCCTTGTCTCGGATGAGTCCTCGTTCGTCACTGGGGCTTCGTTGTCCGTTGATGGCGGCTCCACCGCTCAGTGAGTGATGGACAGGTCTTCGTGACAAGTTATATGCCGAGGAAGACTGCTGATTCCTCAGAGGGTGGAGAATGGTGACGAGATCAAGCAGGTCCAGCCCCGAGGTCCTGAGGGACGCGATTGCGATGGAGGTCGATGGGAAGGAGTTCTTCGAGCGTGCTTCCGCGATGATGACTCGCAAGCGCTCGAAGGATATGTTCCTGAGCCTCGTGGCTCAGGAGAAGAGACACATCGAGGTCTTGGTGCATCAGTTAGGGCTGCTTGACAAAGGTCTCGATTGGGCCACACTCGAGGACGCCAAGAGGACTTCGGCTTCGTCACCTCGTCTCTCGGTGTTCGCGGACCGTGGCATCAAGAAGTTGGAGCTGAGACCGGACGCGGGTGAACTCGAAGTGGTCGATGTCGGCATAGATGTCGAGAAGAGGTCGATCGAGTACTACAGGACTGCGGGGCAGGAGACGGACAACGCAAATGCCAGGCAGGTGTTCAACTGGCTCGTGGGCGAGGAATCTGGCCACCTGACGATACTCCAGGCCGAGCGTGACAGCAGGTCGGGCTCCGGGTTCCACTACGGCAGCATGGAGTTCAGCCTCGAGACTGAGTGAGTCTTACAGCGTACCGCTCCTTATGGATTCCACGATATGCAATATGTCCGAGAACACCGCGTACGCGGTCTGCGTCAGCGCAGGGTCCTTCTCGAGTATAGTCAATTCGCCCATGAGGTCCGTCTGGATGGTGATGGCACTCGAAGTGCCTTCGACCGACCAGAACGGGCTGTCAGGTCCTACCGTCACGGGCTTCACCACGAGCCTGACATCGCCGTCTGGCATTGTGGCGCTCGCGACCAGCTTGATCTTGGTCCCATTCACCTTGGCCGCGGCCAATGCCTTGGGGGTCACGTCTCTCACACCCGTCCTGTCCACGTCCTTCGGAGTCTTCCTCGCGTCCATGAGGACATTTGCGAGAGCGGTGATCTTGGCGGCAGCGTCCCAGCCGTCGATGTCCAACGACGGGTCCGCCTCGGCTATGCCGCGGGCTTGAGCCTCCTTTATGGCATCTTGAGCGGTCCTTCCTCGGGTCATCTCGGTTAGGACGAAGTTGGATGTGCTGTTCAGGATTCCCTGGATGCCCACGACTTGGATTCCTGGGAGTGTCTTCTCCACCAGACTGAACACAGGCGTTCCGTCCATGACCGTGCCCTCGAACCTGAAGCGGACCCCGCGGGAGCGCGCCAGTGCTCTCAGCTCGCAGTAGGCGAATGCTATCGGTCCCTTGTTGGCGGTGACGACATCCATGCCATTTCCAAGAGCTTTTGTGATGTGTTCTGTCGCTGGCTGGCCCGATTCGATGTCGAGCGTTGTCAGCTCCAAGACCATGTCAGCGACGGTCTTGGATATGATGTCAAGGGGACCGAGGTCCGTGTGCGAGTCCGGGTATCCCTTCAGGTCGCCCTTCGTCCCGATCTCCTTCAATACGCGTTCCAGGTCGAGCCCACTCTTGGACATGAGGGACCCCTTCGACCTCGTGGATATGGCCACGACCTCGATGTCCAATCCTTTGGATCGGAGGAGCCAAGGACGTTTCAGAAGCAGCATTCGCGCGAGCTCTTGCCCCACGTTTCCGAATCCAATGATGGCGAGGCGGAGTATCATCTAGCACACCTTCACAATGTCAGGGCCGTGAACCATGTTCGGGGCGGTCACATCTTAGTGAACTCGTCCTTGCCTGCGCCGCATTCCGGGCACGTCCAGTCCTCGGGTAGGTCCTCGAATGCCGTGCCAGGGGAGATGTTCTGGCTCGAGTCACCCTTCTCGGGGTCATAGACCCAGCCGCAGACATTGCACTGGTACTTCGCCAAGTCGGCCATGTGTTTGGTATCCGTTTGCATGTACTTTTACTCTGTCCTCTAGCATGCGGGCCGGAGAAGGAATCCGGCACGGAGTGCCTTTGTCCACATCGCGTTTCATGTGGTGTGCGCCCAGCGGGCGCGGGCTGAACGATTGTCGACCCCGCGGGACGAATTTCGTATTTCATGTGACGATTGGCGGTAGAGAGTTGAACCGCTACTGGTGAAAACCGCGCATGTTTGGTTCGATTAGATACACTTAAGTATAATCTCGCTTGTGTAGGCGCCCGGGGGGCTCAGGGCACCACCGAATCAGTGCTGGCGTCCGTGGTTCCTCACCGCAATCTAATGGGATTTCGGGCAAAGGTGTTCGAATGAAGATAAGCAGCTTCAAGTGGTTGTTCGGCAGGAACTCCGAGTTCTGGCCGACGAACATGAAGACTGGGATGTGGGCATGGGTCGGACACAGGCTAACGGGGCTTGCACTCGTGGCATATGTGTTCCTGCACCTATCGTTCATATCGACAGCCTCGATGGCTGAGGGCGGCGCTGACTTCGACGCCCTGATGGAGACGACTTCCCAGCCTCTGTTCGTTGCGATGGACTTCCTGCTTGTGATAGTGGTGATATACCATGCGATGAACGGGCTCAGGGTCGTGCTTTTCGACCTGGGTGTTGGGATTAGGCGCCAGAAGCTGGTGTTCTGGGTCACGATGGCCATCTCGGCTGTCCTGATCGTGGGCGGCCTGCTTGCGATATGGCACCTGGTGTTCCCCGAGGGGGTGGCCTGAAGATGTCCGAGCAGAGAGTGGCGACCTCCAAGGTCGCTGGCACATGGGCATGGGCATTCCAGAGGATTTCAGCAGTTCTCCTGATAGTCTTCTTGGGGGTGCACCTGTACGCGGCGCACTTCATGGATGTGGGCGCGGAGACGGGCGAGGAGCCGCTGATCACGTTCGACGAGGTCAGCCTGAGACTCGACCAGCTCCTGTACATCGTTGTCGATTACGGCATGTTGTCCATGGTCCTTCTGCACGGCCTGAACGGCTTCAGGACCGTCCTGTTCGACTTCGACATGTTCGTGAGGCGGAAGAAGCTCATCGATGTGACCTTGTGGGTCGTCGGTATCGGGACGCTCATCTGGGGCATCGTGATACTCTTCCCCTTCATCAGCGGTGCAGGAGGCTGAGCGATTGTACTACCACAAGATACTGGTGATTGGAGGCGGCCTTGCTGGGCTCAGGGCAGCCATCGAGTCAGCGCCCAAGGTGGACACTGCAATCATCTCGCAGGTCCACCCCGTCAGGTCGCACTCAGGGGCTGCCCAGGGAGGCGTGAACGCGTCTCTAGCTAACAACCCCGCGGCGAAGGACGATACATGGGAGAAGCACGCGTTCGACACGGTCAAGGGCAGTGACTACCTGGCCGACCAGGACGCTGTCGAGTTCATGACGAAGGAGGCAGGCCCGTGCATATACGAGATCGAGCATTGGGGCTGTCCGTTTTCGAGGACTGACGAGGGCAAGATCGCCCAGAGGCCTTTCGGCGGCGCTGGTTATCCAAGGACTTGTTTCGCCGCGGATAAGACCGGTATGTACATGCTGCACACGCTCTGGGAGCGCTCCGTGAAGCTCAATGTACCGCTTTATGAGGACCGGATCATGGTCGACCTCGTGGTCGAGGGAGATGCGGTCCGCGGTGTCATATGTCTGAACATGAAGACGGGCGAGCTTGAGCAGTTCATGGCCGAAGCGGTGATAATCGCCAGCGGCGGCAGTGGTCAGATCTACGGAAGGTCGACCAATGCGCTCATATCGACAGGCTCGGCTCAGTCCACCTGTTACAGGAGGGGCGTGCCGCTCAAGGATATGGAGTTCGTCCAGTTCCACCCGACGTCGCTCTTCGGGACGAATATATTGATGACCGAGGGCGCCAGGGGCGAGGGCGGATATCTTGTCAACAACCTGGGCGAGCGGTTCATGTCGAAGTACGCAGCAAAGGCGATGGAGCTTGCCCCGAGGGACATCGTGTCCCGGTCCATACAGACCGAGATTAACGACGGCAGGGGCATAAACGGACAGGACTTCGTCCACCTGGACCTGCGGCATCTGGGCCGCGAGAAGATCCTCGAGAGGCTCCCTGGCATCAGGGACCTCGCGATCAACTTCGTGGACGTGGACCCGATTGAGAAGCCCGTGCCCATCCAGCCAGGACAGCACTACACCATGGGCGGCATCGACACTGACATCAGTGGCGCTACCAAGTTCAAGGGGTTGTACGCTGCGGGCGAGTGCGGTTGCGTGAGTGTCCACGGTGCGAACAGGCTCGGCGGCAACTCGCTCCTCGACACGGTCGTGTTCGGCAAGAAGTCCGGCCAGGTCGCGGCAGAGTATGTCCTCGGCAAGAAGACCACGAAGGAGGGCGAAGGCGCGATGAACAAGTGCCTGAGGGAGACAAAGGCGCGCATCGACGGCATGCTCTCGAGGAAGGGCACGGAGAATCACTCTGACATCAGGGCTGAGATGAAGGAGACCATGATCAAGAAGGTCGGCATCTTCAGGGACAAGCCGCTGATGGAGGAGGCCTTGGCCAATGTAAGGGCTCTCAAGGCGCGTTTCGCCAACATAACCGTCCAGAACAAGGGCAAGGGCTACAACCTCGACCTGATAAGGGCGCTTGAGCTCGAGGGTATGCTAGACGTCGCCGAGGCCATAGCGGTCGGTGCGCTGAAGAGGGAGGAGAGCAGGGGAGCGCATTCCAGGCTCGACTTCAAGGAGAGGGACGACGTGAAGTTCCTTCAGCATACCATCGCGACCTACTCACCCAAGGGGCCGGTCATAACCTACTCGTCCGTGAAAGTGACCAAGTACAAGCCTGAGGCAAGGAGGTACTGACATGGCTGAAGGAGATCTCACCCTGAAAGTGCAGAGGTTCGACCCGACTGCCGACAAGCTTCCTTACTGGCAGAGCTTCACCGTGAAGCCCCGTCCGGGCATGACCGTGCTCGACGCGCTCTTCGAGGTCCTGAACCACCAGGACGGGACGCTCTCGTTTAGGTTCTGCTGCAGGGCCGGAGTGTGCGGCTCATGTGCGATGGTCATCGGCGGCAAGGTCAGGCTCGCGTGCGAGACCCAGGTCGCGCAGTTCGTCGGGAAGGGCGACCTCATGCTGAGCCCGCTACCCCACCAGCCTGTCGTGAAGGACCTGGCGGTGGACTATACGCACTTCTTTGACCGGCTGAAGAAGGTCAAACCCTATCTTGTCGGTAAGGAGCCGTACCCCGAGAAGGAATACATACAGTCGACCAAGGAGAGGCAGCCGATAAACGACCCCATCGACTGCATCCTGTGCGGTTCGTGCACGAGCTCGTGCACGATGGCCTGGACCAACAGCGACTACCTCGGCCCGGCCGCGCTGCTGAAATCGTACAGGTTCCTCGCGGACACCAGGGACAGCGTCCCTGACGAACGCCTCGACATCATAGAGGGCGAGAGCGGCGTCTGGCGCTGTCACACGCAGTTCAACTGCGTCGAGGTCTGCCCGAAGAAGCTCAACCCCACGGAGGCAATACAGAAGATGAAGATCAAGGCCTTCAAGAGGAAGCTGTTCGGCAGACGCGGGACGAAGAAGTGAGATAGGGAAACCTCAGAAAACGGAGGAAGAGGCTCGTGCCTCTTCCATCCTCTTGTAGTTTTTCCGAAGCCACAGGGGGCCTACTTCTTCTTGGGCCGTTCCTTCAGGGACGTGAAGAAGTCGTGGTGGTCTTCCTCGTCCTCGAGTATGCTCTCGAAGATGAACCTCGTCGTGGGGTCTCCCTCGGCGTCCGCCACCTTCTCGATCTGCTTGTAGAGCTCGATGGCTTCCACCTCGGCCTTGATGTCGAAGTCGACCATCTCCCACATCTCGTCCCCGACGATTATCGGGGTGGGTTTGGTCGTCGGGACGCCGCCGAGGTACCACAGCCTCTCAGCGATCTTCTCGGCGTGCTTCATCTCCGCTATGGCGATCTCCTTCAGCTTGTCACTTATCGCGAAGTGCTCGACCCCCATCCACTGCACGTGCTGCCACATGTACTGGATTGAAACC
>DUKU01000132.1:2430-5793 GCA_013329135.1 Thermoplasmata archaeon | reverse complement strand
CGTCCTTGTCGACCTTAGTGTAGCCGTGCTTCTTGAACCACGAGGCCTTCATCCAGAACGGCATGGAGAGGCCCCAAGCGACCATGCCGCCAGAGCCCAGGGAGCGGGCGTCGTCCTCGGCGGCCTTCAGCAATGCGGAGCCCATGCCCTTCCCCTGGAAGTCGCCCCTGCCCTGCTTGTGACCGTGCACCCAGATGCAGAGGATGAAGTGGAGCCCCTCCCCCTCCGCCTGCGAGTGCTCGATCGGGAGGTACTGGATCATCCCACCTGGGACTCCGCGGTCGTCGAACGCGAGCTTGGCCCGGAGGCCCTTCCGCGACATGCTGGTGAACCAGGCCTCCCTCCGGTCGCCCACATCGGCCATGTCGGGGGACCACTCCTCGAGGCACTTGAAGAAAGTCGGATAGCGCTGTTCGTCCAGGTCGCGGATCTCCATCATGACCACCATCGGGCCGCGGGGTCAGCCCAGCCCCGCCACGACCTTCGCCAGGTCCCCGACCGCGACGACCCTCTGGTCCCCGGTCCTCATGTCCCTGAGCGTGACAGAGTTGTCGGCCATCTCCTTGCTGCCCACGATTATGGCGCACTTGGCGCCCGCCGAGGAGGCGTACTTCAGGTTCTTGCTCATGTTCCTGCGCATCAGGTCCACGTCCGCCCGGACGCCCTCCGCCCTGAGAGAGGACACGATCCTGAATGCGTGGTCCCTCATGTCGTCCTTCGCGGGGATGACATATGCGTCCAGTGGAGTGTGTGGCTTCTTCTCTCCCTCGGCCGCGAGCGCCAGCGCGACCCTGTCGATGCCTATCGCGAAGCCGGTGCTGAACACAGGCTCGCCCCCGAACAGTTCCGATAAGGTGTATGAACCGCCGCCCATGATCTGCTTCTCCGCGCCCAGCGCGGGCGCGTCGATCTCGAAGACCATGCCGGTATAGTAGTCAAGGCCACGGACGATGCCGAGGTCGATCTTGCAGTCCTCGATGCCGTACAGCGAGAGTATCCTGAATATCTCCCTAAGGTGGTCGGTCGCCTCGGACTTCTCGAGGCTGTCCATTATCTCGACCGAGCCCCTCATCTCAGCGATCGTTGTGATCCTGTCGAAAAGCTTCCTCGGGAGCGTTCTCGCGTCGAACATGTCGCCGAGCGCGTCGAAGTCCTCCTTGTCCAGCATCCTCAGGACCTCAGCCACGGCCTGCTTGTCCGGTATCTCCGCCTGCACGAGCGACTTCAAGATGCCTATGTGGCCCACGCGGACCGTGAAGTCCTTCAGACCTGTTGATCGGATGGCGTTGACCGCGAGGGCGATGACCTCCGCGTCGGTCTCCGGGTTCTTGGAGCCTATCAGCTCCGCGCCCAGCTGGAAGAACTCCCTGAACCTGCCGCTCTGGGGGTTCTCGTATCTGAAGCAGTTGCCCACATAGTACAGCTTGAGCGGCTTGGGACTGTTGGAGAGCTCGTTGACGAAGAACCTGATGACTGAAGCGGTGATCTCGGGCCTCAGGGCCATCTCCCTGTCGCCCTTGTCCCTGAACGCGTACATCTCGTCGATGACGGCCTGCCCGGACCTGAGTGTGAAGAGTTCTGAGTGCTCGAAGGTCGGGGTCACTACCTCGCCGAAGCCCGCCCTCAGACAGACATCGCGCATGGCCTGCTCGACCCTCCTGCGTTCGGCCATCTCCTGGGGGCCGAAATCCCTTGTGCCGCGAGGGCGCTGAATCATGGATGCGCAATAACCATTACCGGGGTTTAATCCTTTTGGGGCCAGCGTGCCGATGCGCGAGCACTTCAGGGCGTTCGCCAAGTCACAACAGGATTGATATCCATCCTCGTGATTGCGTGAATGGATGGATGTACTCTGGGTCGCCTTCGCGGTGTTCCTGGCAACCTACGCGTTGATATCGATACGTAGGTTCCCGAAGGTGAGGGTAGAGAGGCCCGCGGCCGCACTCATAGGCGCTGCCCTCATGATCGTCCTCGGGGTCGTGGGTCCCGGAGACGCGATATCCGCCATCAACCTCGACATCGTCCTGCTCCTGGTCGGCATGATGATACTCGTCGCTGGCCTCGAGCTATGCGGGTTCTTCGAGTGGGTCTCCCTCAGGATGATCAGGTACTCGAAGGACCAGTTCACGTTCCTCGTGCTCACGATGGTCGTCACTGGGACGCTCTCCGCGCTCGTCCTGAACGACACGGTCGTCCTTCTGTTCACTCCCATCATAATCAGGACATGCAGATTGTTGAAGTCGAACCCTGTGCCGTTCCTCGTCGCCGAGGCGATGGCCGCGAACATCGGGAGCGTCGCCACGGCTGTAGGGAACCCACAGAACGCATACATCGCGACCAAGGCCGGGATCTCGTTCGTGGACTTCTCCGCGAGGCTCGTGCCCGTTGCGGTCGTCTGCATGCTGGTCGCGATAGCAATACTCTACATCATCTACCGGAAGGAGATCAACAAGGGCAGTGCGCAGGAGTTCAGGCGGAAGATACTGAGCGATGGGTGGGCCATATTCCAGGAGGAGATCGTGAAGGGGGACGTCCTCGCGCAGTCGGGCCTCAGGAAGATGAAGGAGCACAGGCTCGGGCTCTACGCGCTCCTGCTCATCACCGCAGGCACGTTCGTCGCGTTCGTCGCCAGCCATGTGATAGACGCGCCCCTGGCGATCGTGGCGTTCCTCGGAGGGGTCGTGGCGCTGTTCGTCGTGCCCATGGTCTCCAAGGTGAAGGCGAAGGACATGCTGGGCGGCGTGGACTGGTCCATCATCCTGTTCTTCATCGGCCTGTTCATCGTCCTGAGGGGCGTGAGGGACTCTGGTCTTCTGACGGAGATCAAGGACTTCTTCCCTGGTTTCGACGATGGGGGCGTGCCGACCGTCGGATGGCTCACGGCCCTGTCCGCGATGCTATCCAACCTCGTGAGCAACGTGCCCTCGGTCATGCTGCTGAGCGAGCTGATACCGATCTCAGAGACGGACCTCTGGATCGCCCTAGCGTCGAGCTCCACGCTCGCTGGCAACGCGACGATCCTGGGAGCGGCGGCGAACATCATCGTCGCCGAGAAGGCCGAGGGCATGGGGGTCGAGGTGAACTTCTGGAAGTTCACGCTTGTCGGCTTCCCAATCGCGATGGCCACACTGTTCGTATCGACGCTCATGCTGCTCGTCCTCTTCTGAGAATGGAGGCGGACAATCGTCCGACATGAAGCCAGCATCGATGCTTGTACTAGCCAGCGAAAGTGATTTATATGTCGGACGGTTATTCGCTGAGTGGTCGGAACGATCCGACTGACAATATCGGAGGGATGCACAATGCCGATGAAGCCAATATCTCTCGACAGGGCAAAGGAGATCGCCGTTGAGAAGAGCTTGA
>DUKU01000132.1:1086-2203 GCA_013329135.1 Thermoplasmata archaeon | reverse complement strand
GAGTTCGAGTCTGTCCTCAAGGACAAGAACCTCGAGATACACGAGGGCGGCGGCTTCATGAAGCTGATGAAGAAGGAGTAAGATCCCTCTTCATCGCTCGCCACAAACCCCTTCCATCAAACAACTTACATGGTTTTTCCGATCATACCTGCTCATGTGCGGGTTCCGGCTCGACCTTCGCAATCGTCCTGAACGTGATCATCGAAAGGATGGCGCAGATCATTCCGTATGCGACCACCGCCGGTGCCGGATTCTCCACAGGGCCATCACCGTAGAACACGGTGGCGATGACAGTCCAGTGGACCAGGTTCATGAGGGCCATCCCTCCAGCGACCGTCAGTGACGGCACGGGCCTCAACCTCAGGATGGCCGAGGAGATTCCAGCCGCGGATACGAACACCAAGACAAGGGCAACCAAGGCCGTCACCCCAATCTCCCTGAACCAGAATGCCTCGAATTCAGCTGATGACATATCGATCAACGCGCCGAGCAAGGTGATGGAGACCGCGGCTCCCGCGACCTTCTTGCACAGCACGCGACCGAAGAATCCGGGCACCACTGTGAAGTGAAGTCTCCTGACCCGGGACAATGCCAGCACACCAATGGAGTACCAGAACACATTGACGGGCAGGTTCATCAGGAACAGGAGTCCGAGGACAGCCAGGATGACCTCGGGGCCCTCATTGATGGGGACAGGGTTGGCCTTCGCGGTGTGTGACACGGCCAACAACGCCGCGATAGAGAGCATCGAGAGGACAACGATCGCTCGATAGGAACGACTGGCTCTGAGAGACACATGCCCACCTCTGGGTCGATGAGACTCTCTTTCCCAGATATAAACTCCTTGGAGAGGTCAGCGTTTGACTATGATCGTCACGATGTCCTGGTCCGAGACCTTGTGGTCGAGGCCGACGATCTGCCCCGGGAACCTCGCACTCTTGCCCCAAATCTGCGCGTACCTGAAAGTCCTCCTGAAGTCCCTGTGGATCGTGTCGCATATGATGCCGATGTCCGAGCCGTCCTTGATGACGAGCGGCTCGACCATGTCCGCATCCTTGCCTTGTGGCTTCAGGTAGATGCGTATGAACCTCAGGGCCAGGTATATCTGCTCCTTCAG
>DUKU01000132.1:0-900 GCA_013329135.1 Thermoplasmata archaeon | reverse complement strand
GGGACGTAGTGTCTGTTCCCCGAGATGTAGTCGATGAGCTGGTCCTCGACCACGTCCTCCCTGATGACGATGTCCGCGTTGATGTGGCCGTACTCGTTCATCATCTCCGTCACGAGGTCCTCGTCGATGGTCGATTGCGGGGTCGTGAAGTTCACCAGGACGCCGCCCCTGTTCTTCTTGGATATGACGATGTCCGGCGGGCGTTGGTTCAGCCTCATGTTCGCGGTCCAGAGCTCGTCCACGAGCACCTGGACGTTCGTCTCGAAGACGTCTATCATGAGCAGGATGAGGTCCGCGGAGCGCACGACGGACAGGACCTCCCTGCCACGTCCCTTGCCCTTGGACGCGTCCTTGATGAGCCCCGGGAGGTCCAGCACCTGAATCTTGGCTCCTCGGTACTCCATTAGTCCGGGGACGCATGTGATGGTCGTGAACTTGTACGCCGCCACCTCGCTCTGGGCGTTCGTGATCTTGTTGAGAAGGGTGGACTTGCCCACGCTCGGGAATCCCACGAGTGCGACCGTGCCGTGGCCAGACTTCCTGACGGCGTACCCAGCGGTCTTAGGGCCCTTGGACCGCCTGACCTCCATCTCGTCCTTGAGCCTGGCCATCTTGGCCTTCAGCTTGCCGATGTGGTGCTGGGTGTTCTTGTTGTACTGGGTCTTGCCGATCTCTTCCTCGATCGACTTGATCTGTTCCTCGATTGTGGCCATCTGCTGCTCTCAGGGACTAACATCGTCCCGGTAGATATGTGTTCCAGCGGTCCCGTCGATAGCCTCGAAGAGCTTGTCGATGGAGGTTATGATGACCTCTTCTCCCCCGCCCTTGAGGAACCTTATAGCGGCCTCTATCTTCGGCCCCATGCTTCCGGGCGGGAACTGGCCCGAGTTGTAGAAACCC
>DUKU01000182.1 GCA_013329135.1 Thermoplasmata archaeon | reverse complement strand
CTCAAGGCGAAGCTCGCGAAGGTCGAGGTCAAGCGTTTCCCGGACGACGAGTGCTACGTGCGAGTGGACGAGGACCTCGACAGCGAAGAGGTGTTCCTCGTGCAGACGGCTTGGCCCGACAGGAACATCATCGAGCTCTTCCTGCTGCAGGACGCGATCAGGGAATTCGAGGTCTCCTCCCTCACGACCGTAGTGCCGTACTTCGGCTACGCGAGGCAGGACAAGCAGTTCAAACCTGGAGAGCCGATAAGCGCGCGCGCCATCGCGCGACTGATACAAGAACAGACTGATGCATTCATAACCGTAGACATACACGCACCTTCAGTGATAGACTGGTTCGAGGGAGTATCCGCCAAGAACGCGCATGCGTACCCTGAGATAGGCAAATTCCTGAAGAAGAAGGGCGTGCAGGTGGTCCTGTCACCCGACGAGGGCAGGTGGGATAACGCGAAGAGGATCGCGGATGTGATGAACTGCGAGGCGGACTTCCTCGTCAAGGAGCGTATCGACGGTGAGACCGTCACGATGACACCAAAGTCCCTCGACGTCAAAGGGAAGAAGGTCGCCATCGTAGACGACATCATCTCCACGGGCGGCACGATCGTGAAGGCGGCCGAACAGCTCCGGAAACACGGCGCATCGCACATAGTGGCAGCGTGCACGCACGGGGTGTTCGCCAAGGATGCGGTCACGAGGTTGACGGCCTGCTGCGACGATATTTATTCTACGGACACGATAGAGAACTCCACGACGGCCATTTCGGTCGCACCCCAGATAGCCAGGGCGGCCATGGATTGAGGACGACCAAAAGCTACATATTCTCCCCCAGGGTTCTTGGAGCTGGCACCATGAAGAAGGCAGAGGACTTCAGCGAGTGGTACAACGAGATCGTCGAGAAGGCGAACCTGACGGACAAACGATACCCTATCAAGGGTATGAACGTCTGGACGCCCTATGGCTGGAAGATCATGCAGGCCATAGACGCCCACATAAGACATGAGTTCGACTCTACGAACCACAACGAAGTCTGCTTCCCACTCCTGATCCCCGAGGACCAGTTCGCGAAGGAGAAGGAGCACATCAAGGGCTTCGACGCGGAGGTGTTCTGGGTCACACACGCTGGACTCAACCCGCTCGACGTCAAGCTCCTGCTCAGGCCGACGAGCGAGACGGCCATGTACCCGATGTTCGCCATATGGGTGAGGTCACATGCGGACCTGCCCCTCAAGACTTACCAGATAGTGAACACCTTCAGATATGAGACGAAACAGACGCGGGCGTTCATCAGAGTCAGGGAGATACACTTCTTCGAGTCTCACACATGCCACGCGGACCTCGAAGACGCGGAGAGGCAGGTCAAGGAGGACTACGCGATCATGGCCCGCCTGTCCAAGAAGTTGTGCATACCCTACAAGCTCCTCAAGCGCACGGAATGGGACAAGTTCCCGGGCGCGTTCTACACGGTCGGGATAGACACGCTCCTGCCTTCTGGCAGGAGCCTGCAGCTCGGCTCGATACACCAGTACAAGGAGAACTTCTCGAAGCCTTACGAGATCAAGTACGAGGACGAGAAGGGCGAGCACAAATACGTCCACCAGACGACCTATGGCATGAGCGAGAGGCTCGTCGGGGCGGTCGTCGCCCTCCACGGGGACGACAAGGGACTCGTTCTCCCGCCGGACATCGCGACCATGCAGATCGTCATCATACCTATCCTCGCCAAGGGCGCGGTCGACCAGGTCACCGAAGAGGCCCGGCAGCTTCAGAAGGATCTCAAGGACGCAGGGTTCAGGACGCATCTGGACGAGCGAGACCTGAGGCCGGGGGCGAAGTACTACGACTGGGAGCTCAAGGGCGTGCCTCTCAGGCTCGAGCTGGGCCTCAGGGACATGGAGAAGGAGCAGGTCACGTTCGTCAGGAGGGACACGGGCGAGAAGTCCCTGCATCCGAGGACGCATGTCGTCGACGAGGTCCGGAAGATGCTCTCGACCATCGCAGGGGACATGCTGGACATGATCCAGAAGGAGATGGACGCCAACACTGTCACAGTCGACACCCTGGACAACCTTCCGGGGAAGTTGATCAAGACCGGCTGGTGTGGCGGCGAGGACTGCGGGCGCGAGATAGAGGCCAGGTCCAACAAGAACATCCTGGGGACGCCCATAGACGGCGAGAAGTTCGAAGGCGTGTGCGTCATATGCGGGAAGCCCACGGATAAGCCAGTGTACCTCGCAGACGCGATGTGAGCACTACTGGGTCGCGGGTCTCTTCTTCTTATAGAGAAGTAGGCCGATGACGCCGAAGGCGATCATGGGCGCGTACACGACATAGATGGCGATGTTCCCCTTGGTGAACGGGTACCATGTGTCGTACAGCAGGCCCCATATCCAGTAGAGGGCTATGCCTCCTGCGAGCAGGAGCGTGTAGAACGCGAACGCGGCCTTCCTCTGGAACTCGGCTCCCTCGGGCTCTGCCATCTACGCGCCCAATGGATTGGCCATATAAATGGGTTTGCTTAGCGGGTGAGGCGTCTCTGCCCTACTACGCACACGCAATCGGGACCATCAATATCCGATGAAGATGACCTCAGCCCATCCTGGGAGCATAATGGACAAGGTGAAGAGGGCTGACAGTGAATGGAAGGAGCAACTCCCTCCTGACCGCTACCAAGTGCTGAGGCTCAAGGGAACGGAGAGGGCATTCACAGGGAAGCTCCTGCACAATGATGAGAAGGGCGTCTACGTCTGCGCAGGGTGCGGCGCAGAGCTGTTCAGGTCCGACGACAAGTACGATTCAGGGAGCGGATGGCCTAGCTTCTTCTCGCCTATCTCCGATGACCGTGTGGAGGAGCGCAAGGATGTATCTCATGGCACGGAGCGGACTGAGATCGTATGCGCCAGGTGCGGAGGACATCTCGGCCATGTCTTCGACGATGGTCCGAAGCCGACTGGCCGCAGATACTGCGTGAACTCGCTCTCGCTGGATTTCGACAAGATGAGCAAGTAACGGGTTTGCAGGTTTCCGAACGGACTCCGGTCCTGACATCATCCGGGAGGAGAGGATGTCCCGAGTTTCAGGAACTCCTCTTCGTCCTTCAGGGCCTGCTCGAATATCTCGAAGCCCTTCTCGAGTTGCGCCTTCGAGATGCACAGCGGCGGGGCTATCCTGAACACGTTGCCATAGAAGCCAGATGTGATAGTCATCAATCCGGCCCTCCAGCACTTGCCTTGGATGTTGGTCGCCTCGTGCGGCTCCTTCGTGTACTGGTTCTTGACCAGCTCCACGCCGATCATGAGGCCCCTTCCCCTGACGTCCCCGATGATCTCCCTGCGGACCTGCATCTCCTTCAGGAGCTTCATCGCGTAATCGCCAAGCTTCGCGGCTCTGTCCACAAGGTTCTCCTCGATGATTGCCTGGACGTGGGCCAGGCCCGCGGCCATCGTGATCGCGTTGCCTCCGAAGGTCGAGGAGTGTGACCCCGGCCTCCACTTCCTCATGATGTCGTGCTTGGCGATGATCGCACCCAGCGGAACGCCGCCGCCGAGCGCCTTCCCGAGCACAAGTATGTCTGGCACGGTGTTGAAGTGCTCGCATGCGAACATCTTGCCTGTCCTCGCGAACCCTGTCTGGACCTCGTCCATGACCAGGAGCGCGCCCTGTGCGTCACATATCTTCTTGAGCCTCGGCAGGAACTCCTTCGGGGGGACGACGTACCCGCCCTCTCCCTGGATCGGCTCGACGAATATCGAGGCGATCTGGTTGGTCGTGCCGCCCATGGTCAGGACCTGGTTCTCGAGGTAGTCCATGCACCACATGCCGCACTCTGGGTAACTCTGCTTGAACGAGCACCTGTAACAGTACGCGAAAGGAGTGAACACGATGCCAGGGGACATGGGCCCGTAGCTGTACCTGAGCTTGAGCTTGCTGCTGAGAGCAAGGCCGGCGCCGACCCTGCCGTGGTACGAGCCGAAGAATGCGACATGCTCGCTCCTCTTGGTGTGGTACCTGGAGAGTTTGAAGGCCGCCTCGACCGCCTCAGCGCCGCTGTTGCCGAAGAACGTGCCCTTGAGCGCCTTGTTCGGTGATATGTCCGAGAGCAGCTTGGCGAAGTGCGCCTCCTTGTCGAAGTACGCGTCGTTCGCCATCGAGTGTATCAGCTTCGCCGCCTGGTCCTGTATCGCCTTGGTCACCTTGTAGTGGGTCCATCCAGCGTTCTGCACAGCTATGCCCGACGAGAAGTCCAGGAGGATGTTGCCGTCGGCGTCCATGACCGCGGACCCTGACGCCCTGTCAATTGTGAACGTGAAACACCTGTCGTAAGCGTACGACACGTAGTCCCTGTCGATCTTGATGATCTCCTTGCTCTTCGGACCCGGGGCCCTCACGACGATCTTCGGGGCCTC
>DUKU01000096.1:17321-21382 GCA_013329135.1 Thermoplasmata archaeon | reverse complement strand
CACGGAGAGGGTTCCAGGTTCGAGATATACATACCTGGCGGAAAGCACAGAGGCCAGGCTCGCTGAGGGCCTGCGGGTGGAATGCCGTCTAGGGTGTAAAGGTCCTTCCGAACCTCCCTCCTCCGGCGACTGTCGCAGATGTCGCGACTCCGTTGATGATGCCATCGAACGTGATCCTCTCAGGCGACCTCTCGTCACTGCCGATCCGGAACGAGTTCTCTCCCACGGGCACGAGTTGCTCGGAGGCGCCATGTCTGTGTACATACCTGAGACCGTCCCGCCTTCTGACCACCCTGAAATTGGTGAGCCATGGGTTGTGCGACCTGAAGTGTCCTTCATATCGCACGAGTTGCTCATCCGGGCTTGCTTCGCCGGGACATCCGGGTGCGTTCCTGACATACGTTCGCTCGCCGTGGTGAACACGGTCGATCTTTCCATCGACCTTCTCGAATTCCAGAAGGAACAGGTCGAAGCCGGGACCATCCACGAGGAACGAATCGTGTTCCCTGGGCTCGAGCGCCATCTCATGGCCGTCCGTGAGGATTCTGAGCATGCCGTTCCGTTCGAAGGCATCGAGCCTTCCGTGCGGTCCTGCGAAGGTCCCCCTGTACTCCGTGGCCTTCGGGGTCTTGTAGGCATCCTCCTTGGATGGTACGTCTGGCAATGGCTTGCCGTCTGAGGATCTCCTGATAGCCTCCATAGCGAAGCGCGCGACTTCCTCGGGGTCGCCAGGACCGTTGACCATCACCATGGCCCCTATCCCTGAATCCGTGTCCATGAGCATCGACGTGTAGTACCCCACCATCCCTCCTTGGTGGCCTATGTATGTATGACCATCGATGGATTCGATGTTCAACCCGTAGCCATATCCCCCTGAGTGGAGCTCGTCGTCCGGCGTGATGTATGGGGTGATCATCAATCTGAAGCTCTCAGCGGACATGATGCGCCCCCATGGCCCCTCGCCCCCTTTCATCAGGACTCTGATGTAGGCTAGCATGTCCTCGACAGGAGCACATATGGTCCCATCCGCGGTGCCGCTCTCGAACCACGGTGCAGGATACAACGCCGACCCACGTCTGAAGGGTCTGTCATCGTGCATCGGCTGGTGGGCCACCGCGTGCCGACCCCTGATGTCGTTCGTGATGACTGGCTCTGAGGATCTCATTCCGGCACCCTCCAGGATCCCTTCGCGGATGATCGTGCCATATGCTTTTCCAGTGACCGTTTCCAGCACCAAGCCCAGGACCTTGTATCCTGAATTGGAGTAATGGAAGTAAGTGCCAGGTTCGCATGTCGCCTCGGTATCGTTCAGATCCATGGCTTCGGTCCATCCGACAGGGGTCGCGTCTAGACCGATCACTATGCCTGCGGAATGCGTCATGAGATGGTGCAGTGTGATTTCTGAGTATCTCGACCTGATGGACAGCCACGGTAGGTATTCTCTGACGGGCTTGTGGATGTCCAGCACTCCTTGTTCAGCGAGCTGCAGGAGCGCGATGCATGTGAAAGATTTGCTGACGGACCCAATCTGGAACAGCGAGTCAGTTGAGAGAGGGCGCCCGCTGGCTATGTCCGAGAATCCTTTGGCCGCAGTGAAGAGTGTCTTTCCCCTGTCGGTAATCCCTAGGACCATGCCCGGAGTACCTCGTCTCCACATCGAGTAGTCCGCAAACTCGGAGAGCTTGTGGAGGACCACGTTCATATCGTCTTTCAAAGATAGTCTCCTCAGCACACGATACTCTCTTCTGGTAGTCAATGGTTTTGCTGAAATCATCCTCGTGTGCCAGGCAACATTAATGAATGGTCCTCGCGTTCTGGTCCCAGTGCGGAGCGTGCAGGATATGTCGTTGATTGATACGGCCCTGACTGAGGTCGAGCGGCACTTGGACGAGGACGAGGTCGTGGGTCTGGCGAGGGACATGATACGCATACCGAGCATCTTCGGAAACGAAGCTCGCATTGCGGAGTTCATCGCATCGAGACTGGAATCGTGGGGGTTTTCTCCCAGGTTCGTTGAGGTTCCAGGTTTCGGTCCTGATGTGGTCGTCGATTATGGCGACCCCGGACTGCCGAAGGTCGTTCTCAGCGGACACATGGACACGGTCGAGGTCATGTCTGGCTGGGTCCACGATCCGTTCAGGGCGTCCATCGAGGACGGATTCATGTACGGTCTCGGTTCACTCGACATGAAGAGCGGCCTTGCTGCAATGATGGTCGCTCTCAAGGCGATCAGTGAGAGCGGCCTTCAGGATAGACTCCACGTGTCATTCCAGGCAGTGTCTGGTGAGGAGAAGGACGGTGACGGGACAAGGACCTTGATCCGTGCGGGCGAGTTCGAGGGCGCGCGTGCAATCATCGTCGGTGAGGGGTTTGGCGGCCTGAATGTCGTGACTGCTGGCAGACGAGGAGGTTCCTACTATGAAATCGAGGTGCGCGGGAAGTCGGCGCACGGGGCCATCCCTCACAAAGGCATCAACGCGGTAGTTGAGGCGTCCAAGGTTGTCCTGGCTCTGGACAGTATGGAGATGGTCCGGGCCGATGGCGTGCTCGCGGACGACCTAGCCCCTTTGAAGGAGTCGCAGACAGTCTTGCTCATGCATGGAGGTACCGGGAGCCTGACGGTGCCAGATAGATGCACCATGAAGGTCGTCAGGTCCACGGTGCCGGGGGGAAAGACCGACATATCCGATGATATTCGTTCTGTCATCGCGGGGCTGGGGTTGCAGGGCAGCGCGGAAGTGACATTCAAGTCGGGCCCTAAGGACCTCTATCTTCCTCACATGACCTCGTCTGACAGCCCTCTCGTGAGGGCTGTCGTGTCATCCGTACGTCAATACACCGGATCATCGCCGACGGTTGTGTGCGGCGTTTCGGAGGCCGATGATAATCTGATTGCTCAGGAGACCCGCGTGCCGGTGATATGCGTGGGACCCGGTGAATCTGGCAACCTTGCTCGGTACCACCAGGCAGAAGAGGCTATATCGATTGGCCAGTTGGGAACGGCCGCAAAGGTCTTCGCAAGAACCGTCCTAGATCTATCGTAAGCCCTAGTCTTCGGCGCGGGCATCCCCGGTTTAGAATGTGTGCGGGAGAGGGGATTCGAACCCCCGAACTCCTGCGAGACCGGATATCCTATCCAGTGCATGGACCTTAAGTCCTGCGCTTTTGTCCAGGCTTAGCTACTCCCGCGGGGGCCTAATCCCTGAGGACTCCCTTAACTCTTTTGAGCCCTAGAACTTGGCTAGCAGCTCCTCCAGGGACGTGCCTTCCCTCACCTTGAGGTCGTATCTGACCCTGATCAGGGGCTTGTTCGCCTTCAGGACCCTCCTCAGGTCTATGGGTGTCCCGGAGACGACCACGTCGCACTTGGCCCTGTTGATGGTCTCCTGCAGGTCCTGGACCTGGTGGTTCCCGTAGCCCATCGCGGGCAGGACCTTCTCGAGGTGCTTGTACTTCTCGAAGGTCGCCTTTATCGAGTTGACCGCGAACGGCCTCGGATCGATGATCTCCTTCGCGCCGCAGTTCTGTGCTGCGATCATGCCCGCGCCGAAGGACATCTCGCCGTGCGTGACCGTAGGACCGTCCTCTATGACGAGGACCTTCTTCCCCTTGATCGCCTTGGGGTCCTCGGCGGTGACGGGTGAGTCAGCCAGGATGAGCTTCGCCTTGGGGTTGAGCTCAGTGACGACCTGCTTCACGAGTTCGACCTTCTTCGGATCGGCCGTGTCCATCTTGTTGACTATGATGACGTCCGCCATACGCATGTTGGTCTCGCCAGGGTGGTACAGCTTCCCGTGCTCCGCCCTGTGCGGGTCCGCCACGACGATGTGCAGGTCGGGGACATAGAACGGCGTGTCGTTGTTGCCTCCGTCCCATAGGATGACATCGGCCTCCTGCTCAGCCTGCCGGAGTATCCTCTCGTAATCTACGCCGGCGTACACGATGATCCCCTTGTCTATGTGGGGCTCGTACTCCTCTCTCTCTTCAATCGTGCACTCGTGCTTGTCCAGGTCCTCGTATGTCGCGAACCTCTGCACGGCCTGCTTCTCGAGGTCCCCGTA
>DUKU01000096.1:16925-17128 GCA_013329135.1 Thermoplasmata archaeon | reverse complement strand
CTCCGGCCCTTGGCCCTGAGGATTGTCGCAATCGCCCTCGTCGTCTGGCTCTTTCCAGAGCCTGTCCTCACAGCGCAGATGGCTATGACGGGCACCTTCGACTTGACCGCGGTCTGGTTCCCGCCCATGAGCCTGAAGTCCGCCCCCACCGCGTTGACGATGGATGCCTTGTGCATCACATCGACATGCGCTATGTCGGAGTA
>DUKU01000096.1:16517-16718 GCA_013329135.1 Thermoplasmata archaeon | reverse complement strand
GACCTGCTCGGCCTTGTGCTTCTTTATAAGCTCCGGGAGGTCCTTCTCGGGATAGATGTCGATGCCTCTTGGGTACAGCTTGCCCGCGAGGCTAGCCGGGTACTTTCGGCCGTCGATGTTCGGTATCTGCGTCGCCGTGAACGCCACTACCTCGTAGTTAGCGTTGTCTCGGAAGTAGACATTGAAGTTGTGGAAGTCCCT
>DUKU01000096.1:16050-16389 GCA_013329135.1 Thermoplasmata archaeon | reverse complement strand
ACATTGAAGTTGTGGAAGTCCCTTCCGGCCGCCCCCATTATGATGACTTTCGCTCGCATGCCTCTCACTGGTTCCGCGGTTATCGGTTGCGACGATATATGCCTTTCGCGGTAACGAGTTTGGTCAGTATCGTGTCCACCATGCAAAGGTATTCGTAAACGGATGATGATTCGTGGCCGATGCCGTACAGGAAGCCGTCGGATACCGAGATTCTCGACGCTATCAAGGACGCTCTCCGGAGGCACGGGATCATAAACTCGCAGAGGAAGTTCTCCGAGTTGGTCATGAGGGAGCTCAGGCGGCACGACCCCGACTATTCCGTCAGCGAGCCCAGGATAC
>DUKU01000096.1:3532-15931 GCA_013329135.1 Thermoplasmata archaeon | reverse complement strand
TACGGCGCCTCGCCCTCTCTAGCGGGCTTGTGACAATCGAGATGAGGGCCAGGGAGTCGGACGAGAAGACATCGGCCGGGCTATGCCCCGTGTGCGGAGGTCGGACGGAGAAGATAAGGAACCTCACGGTCTACGGTGGCACGGTCACTCGAGGGTACAGGTGCAAGGGCTGCGGCTATTGGACCGGGCTCAAGAGACGTGTGCCAACATTGTACATCTTCTCGCCCAAGTCGTGAGCTGCAATTCAACATCTTTATCTCAATGATTCGCTTATCCGCACGTGAGGAGAGACCATGACGCTTGTGGACTTCGGCCGGATGGAGTCTGGTAAGATCAGGATCAGCCCGAGGATCGGCTCACCACTGGGCCTCGTCGACGGCAGCGAGGTCTTCAGCTCGATGTTCCGGTACGAGGCGGGGGACAGGGGCACGTTCGAGATAGTGCTGTCACCGTTCGGTCCGGAGAACTACAGGGAGATAGCCTATGTCACGATCCATGTCAGGGACGAGCCCGGCGCCCTCGCTCAGGCCGCTCAATTCCTGAAGACGAGGAACATCGACATACTGAACTCCGAGACGGTCAGCTCGATCCCGAACGTCATCATGGTCTGGGAGATGCTCGTGGACCTGTCGTTCTTCGGAGATTCGCTGACGCTCAAGAAGGAGTTCGACGACGCGAAGCATTCCCGGGACGCGGGCCTCACCATGGTCGACTTCCTGAATGTGGAAAGCTCCAACCTGGCGACCAGGTATACCAGGGGCGCGGCCCCGGGTAGTGACAAGGTGAAGACCATGGCGCTCAGGAAGACCGAGAAGAAGGCGAGCACCCTCGCGGGAGGCGTCTTCGAGCTGCCTCATGCGTATGTCAACTTCCTCGGGAAGGACTCTGGGCCCGTCATGTTCGTCGCCGAGCCCGAGTCATGGATACTGTCCGTCGTGTTCCTCAACGACGACTCACAGCTGCACAAGATCAAGATCGACCTCCCCGACAGGCCGGGCGCGATCTACGAAATCATGAAGACCCTGGGGGATCTGTCCATCAATGTGTTGTCAGGCGGCACCAACGTCCTCGTGTATTACGAGCGCATGACGTGCGAGCTCGTCGTCGATGTCCGGTCGTCCGCCGTGAAGGGCAAGGCGGAGATCGAGAAGACTCTCAAGGAAAGGGTCGCGGCGTTGGGTCCGCAGTTCTCGCTCACTGAGGTATCGTCCATCGCGCTATGATGCTACGGGACCGTCGACTTCTGCTTGTCACAGATGTACGTGCCAGTCTCCGTTTCGACGAGTGCGACCCCGTCCCCTGCTGCCAGGTCGTCTTCGCTCCAGCATGTGACCTTGGGGCCCTTTCCATCGATCTCTACCAGGACGAGCGCCATCGGGACCTTGAAACCCTCGGGCGGGCTCTTCAACCTGGCGGACGATAGCACCACACCAGTGTCCTTCCATTCAGCGTCAGAGGTGACCTTGCCGCATCTGGGGCATCTCGGCTTTGACGCCCGCGTGGCGAATCCGCATCTGCATCTCTTACCCTTCACTCGAACTCCTCCGGCGCTGCCAGGGCAGACGATTCGGGACCCTTGCATTCGCGAGGCAGACGTGTCAGGTGACCGACTCCATTCCCATAATATCTTTTGCGCATCGATTTTCAAATGCGAGAATCGGGTACTGCGAAAGAGTATTAAACGCCAGGAGTGTATTCCTCCACTCAGAACTGAGATTGGTGAGTCGCGGAAGGATCCCCCCAGTGTTGCTATGAACTGATAGCACCGCGACTCTCTCGCAGTACGGAGGCCAGCTCTTGGACCCCATCGAGGCATCACGGCTGATAATGGATACATATGCGGCGAAGATTCTCGTCGCGTGTGCCAGAAAGCCGAAGCATGCCCTCGAACTGAGCGCCAAGCTGAACATACCCATCGCGGCATGTTACAGGAGGATACACGCGCTCGAGAAGGCGGGGCTCGTCAAAGGGGTCGAGAGGGCGCTGACACAGCAGGGGAAGAGGATAGTACTCTACCAATCCCAGCTCAAGAACGCCTACATCTTCTTCGAGGGCGGGAAGCTCAGGGTCCGGTTCCAGATGGTGACTGGGCAGACCCAGGACTTCGGAGGAGAATGGAAGGAGATCAAGCTGATAGAGGAGGAAGAGGAGGACGCGTTACCCGGCGGCCTGTTCAGGCCGAAGGAGCGCTGAACCCTTTTCGGAGCGTGCGAGGTACGAACAGGAGTTGAGCAAGATGGCTGAGGCTGAACAGACTGGTACGGCTACATTCCCGAGAGAAATGATCACGTTCCTGTCGAACCCTGGTGGGCACTCGCTCATAATCAGGGGCATGGCGGGCACGGGAAAGACCACTCTCGCGCTCCAGATGATCGAGGAGCTGGCCCAGGTCCAGCAGAGCTACTACATGTCGACGAGGGTCTCGGACCAGTCCCTCTTCAACCAGTTCCCGTGGCTCCTTGACAAGGTCAAGGAGGGCGAGATACTCAAGGCCAGGAAGAAGCTCAAGAAGAGAGCCGATTCCGAGATGCAGGTCGAGAAGATCCTCCTCGGACTTGCCGCGATCAAGGGCGAGCTCAGGAGCGAGAAGGTGAAATCCCCCAGGAAGGAGCTCATGCGGTTAGAGGGGAACATCGAGGCTGGCGGGGAAGAACAGATCGCGGAGCCGACGGGCGAGAGCGAGCTGACCGTGACCGTCGGCGCGATGATGCCTGAGATAGAGATGGCATACGACGTCGTCGACAAAGCCCTGCCGGAGAGGACGCTCATTATCATCGACAGCATAGACGCGCTCGCCGAGAAGTACGGTCTGCAGCCGTCGAAGCTCATCAACGCTCTACAGAAGGACCTGGTCGAGGGATGTGGCACCAACATCGTCTACGTGCTCGAGACCCCGGACCCGCTTCTGGACTACTTGGGTGACGGGGTCGTCTACCTGTCCCTGAACAGCACCACTGGCAGGAGGATCAGGGAGTTGGACCTGCTCAAGCTCAGGGGCTGCGAGATCAGGCAGCCGAAGTATGTGTACACCCTTCTGGGCGGAAGGGTCAGGACATTCGAGTACGGCCGGTACTCGAAGCCGGAGAAGCCGAACGCCTTCGAGCATATGGCGGACCCAGACAAGAAGCGCGTGTCCACAGGCAATGCGGACCTCGACGAGATGCTCGGGGGCGGCCTGAGGAAGGGCACCATCACTCTGATCGAGCTGGGCCAGGGGGTTCCCGTGGCCTCTTCGTCTTCAATCGAGAACGCGATCATCAGCAACTTCGCGGCCCAGGGCCGCGGGGTCGCCTGGCTCCCCACGAAGAAGACGGGGGCCGAGGTGGCGAGGGACGAGCTCGTGGGCTTCATCAAGCCTGAGGAGTTCGACAAGAGCGTGCGGATACTCGAGCCCCATGCGGCCTCCGAGTCGCCGAAGCCGTACGCGGTCACACTCGAGGGAGAGGATGTCAAGGTCGACATCAAGTGGCAGGACATCCAGTATGCGCTCAAGGACACGAAGTCGCCGTACCTGTCGATCATAGGTTTCGACTCGCTCGAATCCATATACGGGTCGGGCGTCCTGGACGGGCTGATGGACTATCTGTCGGCGCTGCTGAACAACGACGGCATGTTCGTCGCGACCGTCACGCCCTCTGTGAAGTCGACGAGCAGACTCACGGACCTGGCGCACACCCACATAAGGATAGACAAGACCTCGGGCATCATGGTCGTCAGAGGGGAGGAGCCGTACACCGCCCCACACGCGATGACCGACCCCGACCCCGGGGATTTCAGACCGAACCTCGTCCCGATACTCTAGACTCGGTCGGGCCTTCAGACGCGACTGCGGATTAGAAATCGTACAAGGGGTTTGGGAGTTTGTGCTCTCAGCTCAGTGCTTGAAGAGCCTGAGCCCGCTGAACACCATCGAGATGCCGTGTTCGTCAGCTGCAGAGATGGCCTCGTCGTCCCTGACGGACCCTCCGGGCTGCACGATGGCGGAAACCCCGACCTTGGCCGCAGCATCGACGCCGTCCCTGAACGGGAAGAACGCGTCCGAGATGAGGATCGAACCCTTCGCCTCAGCCCCGGCCTTCATGCCAGCGATGGTCGTCGCGTCGACTCGGCTCATCTGGCCTGCACCCACTCCGACGGTCCTCTCGCCCTTCACGAGCAGGATGGTGTTGGACTTGATGTGCCTGCAGACCTTGACCCCGAAGACCATAGCGTCCACTTCCTCAGGCGTCGGGACGCGCTTCGTCACGGGCTTCAACTTGGTCCGGTCCAGCTCGGCGTACGGGTCCGTCTGGAGCAGGAGGCCGCCTTTGACCTTCGCCATGAACATCCTGCCATTCTCGCGCTTGATGGGCATGTTGGTCCTCAGCAGCCTGATGCTCTTCTTCTCCTCCAAGAGCTTCTCCGCGTCAGGGTCGTAGCCAGGCGCGATCACTGCCTCGACGAAGTGGCTTGAGATCTCCTTCGCGGTCTCGAGGTCTACCTGTCGGTTGAGGCCGACGACGCACCCGAAGGCGCTGAGCGAATCCGCGTTGTACGCGATCCTGAACGCATCGGCGATGGTGGCGGCGCTCGCGACCCCTGACGGGTTCGTGTGTTTGATCACCGCAGCCGTTGGTTTCTCGAAGTCGGATACGATCGCGAGCGCGGCGTCCAGGTCCAGGACGTTGCAGTACGAGATCTCCTTCCCGTGCATCTTCTCCGCTGCGGCGACGCTGAGTGGAGTCTGGTCGAACAGGTCCTTGTAGAACGCGGCCTTCTGGTGCGGGTTCTCGCCGTACCTGAGGTCGTTAAGCTTCTCGAATGACAGTGTGAGATTCTTCGGGAGCAGCTCCCCGGAGAACTTCTTCCCGAGGTAGGATGCGATGGCTGAGTCGTACCTCGCGGTCGCCCTGAACGCCTCGAGCGCGAGTCTCTTCCTGGTGTCCTCGGAGAGCTTGCAGTCGTTCTCCCTGAGCTCAGTGAGGATCGCGCCATACTGTGCAGGGTCCACGACGACTGCTACTGCGGAGTTGTTCTTTGCCGCGGACCTGATCATAGACGGCCCGCCGATATCGATGTTCTCGATCGCGTCCTCGAGCTTCACGCCAGGCTTCGCGACCGTGGATTCGAATGGGTAGAGGTTGACGACCACGAGGTCGATCGGCTCGATGCCATGCTTCCTGATGGCCTCCATGTGCTCCGGCTTCTCCCTCATCGCGAGGAGTGCGCCATGGATCGCCGGGTGGAGCGTCTTGACCCTCCCGTCGAGCATCTCCGGGAACTTAGTGACCTCAGAGACACCTATGACCGGCACACCGCTCTTCTCAAGGAGTGTTGCCGTCCCGCCAGTTGAGAGAATTTCTATCCCTAGCTCGGACAGACCCTTCGCGAATTCCGGGAGGCCTGTCTTGTCAGATACGCTGACCAAAGCTCTCTTGACCCTGCTCATTCAACATACGCTCCGATTAATGGCTTGCGCATACCTAGCCGCAAGGGGCATGAGGTGTGCGGCAAAGGTATCTTGTGGGCCGTTATAACCGTTTTCCTCATCGGCGTCAGGGGGTCTCTCGCTGATCCGTTCCCCTCACAGGTCCGTGCAGGTGCTCGCGCGAACGGTCTTTCATCTTCATCAGGAACGGCAGTGAGGCCGCGACCGTGGCCGCGACTATCGCTCCGCCGACCGCTAATGCGACCGGGTACCCCACCTCGTCGGATAGGACCGTCGCGAGAGGGGGCGCGACCGCGAATCCCAGGGATCCGAGGGCGTTGAAACCCCCCATGTATGTCGCGTGCTCGCCCTTCGGGGCGAGGTCTCCCAAGAGCCCGAGGCTCGCGGGAAGCAACATCGCGGCCAACGAGCCTGAGGATATCATGAGTACCACCATCCCTGCCTCGCCAACGTATCCGAGGAGTCCGAGCATGAGTGCGTACGCGAACCCGCCGACTACGAGCATCAGCGTTCTACCGTGCTTGTCCGAGAGCTTCCCGAACGGGTACTGGAGCAGCGCGAACGGGAGTAAGAACGCGGCCAGATACAAGCCTCTCACGGAAGGCTCGGCGCCGAACTCGTAGGCGAGGTACAGAGGGAGCAGGAATACGAGATACCCTGCGCTGAACCTCTCAGCGAAGCTGAACAGGAATGAAGGTACGACCCTTCTGTCCCTCATTATGAACCTGACCGCCACCACGATCGACTCCGGCTTGCTCCTTATGGGTACGTCCTTGATCAGTATCAGGGCGAGGGCCGCGGCCACGAGGAACATCGCTGACGCGACATAGAGTGGGTATAGTGGCCCGATGTCACCGACGAAGCCCCCGACGGGCGCTCCGAACCCGATGCCAAGCGCGAGCCCAGTGCCTACGATGCCCATCGCTGCGCCGTAGCTGTGGGCGTGCGCGATGTCCAGCGCCATGGTCATCAGCAGTGACCAGGCCATGACGGTGAGGGCGCCCTGGGCGAACCTCAGCGCAAGGAGGGTCGTTATGTCCGGCGCGAGGCTCATGGTGTAATAGAGCAGGGCGGACCCGAAGAAGCCGACCACGATGAAGATCCGTCTCTCTCCGCGCTTGTCAGATAGGATGCCCCATACGACTCCGAAGATTATGTACGCGACCATCTCGACGGTCACGAACAACGATGCCATGGTCGCGCTCGAGTCGTACCTGTCGATTATGACCTCCTTGAGCGAGGGCACTATGAATGTCAGGTTGAACATCGCCAGGAATGTGAGCCCCGCTATTATCATGATGGGGCGGGTGGCAGCCTTCATGGTCTTGCTCCCCGCGTCGCATTCATATGATCACGCCACCGGGAAAGCCGCCGCCGTTCATCATGGTTGCGCTTGAGCGGTCAGGGGCGCACCGAGGTGAGGCCGAAGCCTCTCCTCACCGCCCTCTTGGCTAGGTGGAACGGCAGGTTGCCGCTCTCCGCCATGAGGTCGTGGAATCTCTTCTCGTCGAAGCGCCCTCCGAACTCAGTCACGAGGTCCCTCTTCAGGTCGAGGACCATCTGCCGGCCCGTGAGGTACGATAGCCCGTACCCAGGGGTCTTCGAGAAACCGTACACCTCGTCCTCGGTGACCTTCCTGGACGAGCTGGTCTCCTTCATGAACATCCTGACCATCTCGTCGAGCGAGGCTTCGCCTCTCGCGAATTTCACGTCGTATATTACCCGGCACGCCCTCCAGATCGCATAGTCGAGCATCGCGTGCCTGTCCGCGAGTGTCGTTCTGAAACCCTTCTCCAGCATCATCGTCTCGCAGTACATCCCCCACCCCTCCTGAGTCTCCCATGACGGGGTGATCGTATCAGGTTCTATCAGCATCAGAGAGAGCTGGTGCATCCAGGGTTTCTTGTTGGAGACCACGCCCTGGTGGAAATGGCCAGGGTATGCCTCGTGCACGGCCAGGTTGGCGATGGACGCCCTGGAATACAGATTCTGGAGCGCCCCGCTCGGAGCCCTCGTCAGCAGGAGCACTCCCTGCTGCCGCTCCTCGAAGGGCGCGGCCATCTCAAGCGCGGCAGTCGGTATTATGCTGGCCATGAAGCTCGGCGTCTCCACGATATGGAGCCTGGCGTCGTAGTCCATGGTCGCGATGCCGTTGTCGATTATGAACCGCTTGGCTCGCTCTACCTCCCTGATGGTTTCGGTGAACGCGTCGTCGAATGTCGCGGGCGCATCGGCTCTCATCATCGCGACGGCCGCCTCGGGGCCTTTTCCGGGCGTCATCATCGCCGAGACCTCGTCCCTCTCCGCCTTGAGGCTTCTCACGGAAGCCTCTCCGAAGGCGAGGATCTGGTCGGCGCTGAGCTCGAAACCCCTGGTCCTGAGCAGTTTGTCCAGTTTGTCATAGCCCATGGCGAAGTCCGAGACCGCATGCTCTTCCAGGTTCCGCAGCCAGTCCAAGTGCTCTTTCAACGCCTCGTTCGCACGCGCAACGTTCTTGGCGAGGTCCGCCGCTATGCGGACTGACACGTCCATCTTGAAGTGGTCCCCCAAGAACCTCAGGAACTTGGGAAGGTCCCTTGCGGATTCGATGGACATGTGGGTCCAGTGTTTGATCGGCTTTCCGGGATTGAACCTCGTCCTGAACTCCTCGAGGTACCTGGGCATCTCGCCTATCCTCGATGATATCCAAGTGGCCTTCTTCTCGGTCGTGGCGTAGTCCCTTATCAGCATGAGCAGAAGGACGCCCCCGGGGACCTCGGTCGCCTCTGGGGACATCCGCCACAGGGGATAGTCGTCGATCGCGAACCTCTGGAGCGCCTCGCTCATCCGGAGGACCTCGAGCGAGATGACCTGGTCATCGTCGAGTTCGTCGGAGCCAGCGACCTTCTCGGCCTTCCGCAGCCACGATGTCAGCACTTGTGCCGTCTCCTCGAGGCGTCTGAAGCCTCCATGGGGGAGCATGCCATCATATGGGTCGTGGATGCCGAACCTGGTGCCAGTGTCTGGGTTGACCCTGAACAGCTCCCTGACCATCTCGTTGTTGAGCGCGTCGAACTCCTCTGAACTCATCTCCCCGGTTCTCCTCATTCGATCGAAGGCCTGGGCAGCAGCCCGGCCTCCTCGACGATCCTTGGCACCATCTCCTCCCACATGACCGCCATTATGTGGACCCCGTGGACCCCCTTCATCGCCTTCAGGGTCTCTATCTGTTCGACGCACAGCTTGATGCCCTCCTCCTTGGAGTCCTTCGCGTTCTTCATGCGGTCGATGATCTGGTTGGGCACGATCATGCCTGGGACTTTGTTCTTCATGTACCGGGCAGCGCCAGCGGTCTTCATCGGGAGGACTCCGGCGAGTATGTGGACCTTCTTGTCAAGGCCGCGCGCCCTGACCTCGTCCATCCACTTCTCGAACATGTCCATGTCGAATATGGCCTGGGTCTGGACGAAGTCCGCTCCGGCCGCGACCTTCTTCGCGAGCCTGGTCGCCCTGAACTCGTAGGGAGTGGCGAACGGGTTCTCGGCGCATCCGAGATACACCTTCGGCGGGTCTTTTATCTCCTGGCCTCCGGCCTGCTTGCCCTCTCGCCTGAGCTTGTCGAACACCGAGATCTCGGATACTGAGTCGAAGTCGAAGACGCTTTTCGAGGCCTTCTCGTTCCCGAAGATCTGGTGGTCCCCAGTCAGGCACAGGACGTTCCTGATGCCTAGTGCGCTCGCGCCCAGGAGATCGCTCTGGAGGGCGATCCTGTTCCTGTCCCTGCAGGTCATCTGTATGACGGGTTCGATCCCCTCTCTCATGATGATGACAGCGCTCGCGATGCTGGAGAGCCTGACGACCGCGGTCTGGTTGTCAGTGAGGTTGAACGCGTCCGCATATCCTTTGAGCATCTTCGCATGATGTGTGAGCGGTTCCGGATTGGCGGACTGTGGCGGGCCTATCTCCGCGGTCACGGCGAACTTGCCGGACTCGAAGACCTTCTCGAGGTTGCTGCCAGTTTTCATCTGACCGCCTCCTTGCCCTTCTTCTGGTGTTGCGTGAGCTTAGCGTCGTCCCTGACATACACCCTTCTGCCTCCGGAATGACTGGTGGACCAGTCCTTGGGAGGGGACACCTGCTCGATGAGGTCGAGCCTGTTCTGGAGCTTCAGCCTCTCATGTATCGCGTACCATGCGCAGTCGACCTCGAGGTTCACCTCGCACTTGCCGTTCGACGACCCACCGCAGGGACCGTTGAGCATGCTCTTCGCGCACCTGGCGATTGGGCATATGCCTCCGGTCGTGTGGATGATGCAGTTGCCGCATCCTACGCACTTCTCCGACCAGACACCCTGCTCCTCGGGGACGCCGAAGATGCCTGTGTTCAGGGCCGGGAAGACGATCTTCTTGGGATACATGTCGCCTATCGTCTGCGCGCCCAGAGAGCAGGCCATTGACAGGACCAGGTCCGAATCGAGTATCTTACCTTCGACCTCCTCGACCCATTCCTTCTCGCACTGCCTCTCGACGACGAGGCCCTCGAACTCCTGCTTCCTGCCTTCTTTCTTGGCCTTGAGCCTGAGGGCGGAGACGAGCATCTTGACCTCCTTCTCCCCGCCAGCTAGGCATATGGCCACGCAGCTTCTGCAGCCTATGACCTTGACTGTCTTGTAGGGGGCGACCATCTCCGCTATCTCCGCCATCGGCTTCCTCTTGGCGACTATCATCGGTCACCACCTGCCTTGCCGATAGGGCCGAGCCGCCTCGCGACATCGACCATCTTCGACACTATTTCAGGGAACTTCCATGCCATGGTCGACGACGCGTTGAACATCTCGACCCGCTCCTTCTCGATGCCCAGGTCGGCGAGGGTGGACTTGACGTACTCGACGCGCTTCCTCCCCTCGATCGAACCAGTATCGTAGTGGCAGTTCTTCTCAAGGCATCCGAGCACGAAGACCGAGTCAGCCCCGTCCTCGAGTGCCTGGAGTATGTGGATGCCGTCCACCCTGCCGGTGCACGGGACCTTGATTATCCTGACGCTGGCGTCGTATTGCCTGCCGGACCTGGCGGCGAGGATGGCTGAATCGATGCCATGTTTCTCGCAGCAGAACCCGACGACCTTCGGCTTCCTCTCGGACATCAGAAGTCACCTCCGAGCATTGTGCGCGTCTCCTGTGCGATCTGGTCGTCCGTGGATCCACGGAGTTCGATCGCCTTGCTCGGGCAGATACCGGCGCACATGCCACAGCCCTGGCACGCCTGGATGCGTATCTCGACCTTGCCAGCGCTGCCGATGTACGGCGCGTCGTACGGGCAGGTCCTGACGCATGTGAGGCACGCGGAGCATTTCTCCTGCGCGACCTCCGCGACGACGCCTCCGTATTCGATCACACCCTTCATCACGAATTTGCCAGCCATGAGTCCTGCGGCCTCACCCTCTGCCTCGGCCATGTCCTTTGACTTGGGGAACATCGCGGAGCCGCAGACGAACACACCCGGCCTGGGAGTGCTTACTGGCCATCTCTGGATGCTGCCTCTCCTCACACCTCCCTCGGGGGACATGGGTATCCTGAGGGCCGTGGCGATCCCGATGTTATCCTTGTTCGCTGGTATCGCAGCGAACGCGAGGGTTCCGATCGGGATTGTGAGAACCTCGGCCTGAGCGAGGTCCTTGACCGTGAGCTTCGTGGGTTCCTTGGGATCGATCTTCGGCCCAGCCGCCCTGTCGTATCTGATGAACCTGACGCCTAGCTCAGCCGCATCCTTGTAGGCGAGCTCGGACAGGCCGAAGGCGCGCATCTCCTGGAACACGACATACACTTCTTCCAGCGGCTGCTGTTTCTTCAGGTCGATTGCCAGCTCGAGCGTATCATCCCATGCGAAGTCCTGGACAGCGAGCGTCTTCCCTGCGGGGTCGGGCGAGTCGACGATCACGACCGGTCCCTTCGGGACCGCCCCGGTCTGCATTTGCTCGTGCAGCCTGTAGAGCGGGACTGCGGACTTGAACGCCTTGGCGAGCGGGCCCTTGAGTTCGGCCCATCCTCCGCCAGTGGCGACGACGACGGCTGCGCACTCGAGCTCCTCGACCTTCTCGCCGGCTTTGATGGACAGGACGAAATTGCCACCGTAGCCTTTAGCGCCGAGCAGCGTGGAATTGGGCATGATGACGCCGGGCGTTTTGTGGCTGCTGCCTGACTTCTCGATGATGATGGTATGGGCGCCCTCTGCTGCTGCGACCTCCGCTGCCTTGCGGCCAGCCACCCCCCCGCCAAGGATGACAACGTTCTTCGTCCTCATGACCTCCTCGGCCTTCTCCAGGGGCTGCAGCATCAGCAGCCGTTCGAGCCCGGCGACCGCCTTGGTCTCTGCCTTCGCCTGGGCCCTCTCCTTGTCGCTGATGTGCGGCAGGATGACCTCGTCCCTGAGGTTGATGTACTCGACCATGAACTCGTTGACCCCCGCCCTCTTGTATGCAGCGAGCAGGCCTGGGTTGACATCCTTCTTCTGACAGGCTAGGACGAGGACTCGGTCGACATCCCTTTCCGACGCCTCGGCGACCACACGCTTGATGATCTTCGGATCGCAGACGCGGTCGACCAGCATCGACGAGACGACCAGCTCCCTCTCGGAGGCGACATTCATGAGGTCGTCCATGTCGAGGAGCTGTGGCATCTCCGTGCAGGCTTTGCAGGCCAATACCTGTATCCTGGCCTTCATTTCGCCACCTCCTTCGCGATTGTGACCCTGGCGGCAGCGGACATGGCCCTCACCGCGGTCTCCTCTATGTCCATCGGTCCTGCGACTGTACCTATCACGTGCACGCCCTGGCCAGCGAGCTCATCGTTGGCGATGGCGAATCCCCTATCATCGGTCCGTATGCCAAGGGTGGCCGCGAGTTCGGTGGCCGCACCTGAAGGCCGCATACCGACTGAGAGCAGCACCATGTCGTACTCGTTCTCCTGCACCTCGGTATCAGTCTCCGTCGACACT
>DUKU01000096.1:0-3435 GCA_013329135.1 Thermoplasmata archaeon | reverse complement strand
TCCGTCGACACTTTCACGACGAGCTTCCCGTCCTTGCCTGGCTGGACCACCGCGGGCATGCTCCGTATGAGCCGGACTGTCTTCTTGTCCTTGGCCCATCTCTTGAACTCGTCCTGGGGCTCGTAGAGCGTCCTCAGGTCCATGAAGTAGAAGTCGAGGTTGACCTCGGGATCGGTGTCCATGATCAACTGTGATATCTTGGTGGCGTACTTGCAGCAGAACTTCGAGCAGTAGTCGACACCGTTCTTGACGGACCGGGAACCGACGCACTGCATGACCGCGATCTTCTTCGGGACGGCGCCATCGGATGGCCTCGTCAGCCTCCCCTTCTCGTTCAACATCCTCTCCGCGTCAACGCTCGAGACGACATCCTTGAGCGTGCCGCAGCCCAGTCTGCTGACCTCGCACGCGTCGACTGGTTCCATGCCCGTGGCGTACACGACGGATGAGACCTTCCGAGTGACGTTCCTGGCCCTGTCATCGAAGTCGATGGCTTTCGTGGGACAAGCATCGGCGCACTTCGCGCACTCGTCTTTCTTGAAATGCAGGCACTTCTTCCGGTCGATACGGTAAGTGCGTGGCATTCCGGTGCCCGTGGGGGGGGATATGGCCTTGCCGTCGACAGGGCACACCTCGATGCACTTGCCGCATCCGGTGCATTCCCCGGTGACGTACCTGGGCGAGACCTTGACCTTCGCCTCGAAGCCGTTCTCGTCCTTCTTGACGGCGACGACATCTGAGAGGAGGAGCACTTCGATGGAGGTTTCCTTCAGTACCTCGGCCGCCCGGTCGATGGCAAAGCACGCGCCACAGTTCCTGCACTCGACGAGGCCCTTGCAGGTCAGCTCCCTGGCCATGCCTCCGAGTGATTCGGACCTCTCGACGAGGACGACATTCGCACCTCTGTCTGCGAGGGACTTGGCCGCCGTCAGCCCTGCCGGCCCCCCTCCTATTATGAGGACTTCGTTGGTCACTTTTCCCCCTCCTTCTCGAACACGAAATGAAAGGACTGGAGTCCAGCGGTCGAACAAAGACTCCCGCTGGAAGATGCTTGTAAGGTGTTTGGGATGGGGACGGGAGTTCCGTCCCCGGATCACATCGGCCTCAGTTGAGACCGGTGATGTAACCATTGTCGTCTATGTTGATCCTCTCGGCCGCGGGAACGGATGGCAGACCAGGAATGGTCATCATCTTGCCCGTCAGGGGCACGATGAACCCTGCGCCGTTGCTGAGCCTGACCTCCCTCACCGTGAGGTTCCAGCCCTTCGGTGCACCCTTCTTCGAGGGGTCGTCCGTGAGCGAGTGCTGGGTCTTCGCCATGCACAGCGGCTGCTTGTCGTTCCCGGACTTCTCGATCGCCGTGATGTCCGCGGACGCGGTACCCGTGTAGACAACTCCGTCCGCGCCGTAGATCTCCTTCGCGAGGATCTCGATCTTCTTCTTGATGGGCAGGTTCACATCGTAGAGCACCTTGAAGTTGGACTTCTCCTTCTCGATGCACTCCAGGACTGCCTTGCCCAGCTCGGTGCCGCCCTCGCCGCCCTTGACGAAGACCTCGGACTGAGCGAACCTGACACCGACCTTCTCGCAGTGCTTCTTCGTCGCCGCGAGCTCATCATCCGTGTCCGTCGGGAACCTGTTGATCGCGACCACGGCCGGCACTCCGAACTTCCTCATGTTCTCGATGTGCTTGTCCAGGTTCGCGAAGCCCTTCTCCAGGTACTCGAGGTGCTTCTTCTCCTCCTCCTTCGTCGGGATATTCTTCTTGAGGATGGCGTTCAGCTCTTCCTCGGTCATCCCGCCGTGCATCTTGAGCGCGCGTATCGATGCGACCAGCACCGCGCAGTCCGGCTTGAAGCCGCCAGTCCTGCACACGATGTTGTAGAACTTCTCGGCTCCAAGGTCGGCCGCGAATCCGCCCTCGGTGATGACATAGTCGGCCATCTTCAGGGCGTACTTGGTCGCGATGATCGAGCTGTTGCCGTGCGCTATGTTCGCGAATGGCGCGCCGTGTATGAATGCTGGCTGCCCCTCGAGCGTCTGCACGAGGTTGGGCAGGATGGCGTCCTTGAGCAGGAGGCACATCGCACCGACGCCGTTCAGCTGGCTCGCGAAGACCGGCTTGTTGTCGTATGTGTACGCGACGACGACCTTTCCCAGTCTCTCCCTGAGGTCCTTGAGATCCCTGGCCAGCGCGAGGATCGCCATGATCTCGCTCGCGACAGTGATGTCGAACCTGCTCTCGTGGGGCACGCCGCCCTCAGACCTGCCGCCGAGGCCGACTACGATCTGTCTGAGCTCTCTGGCGTTCATGTCCATGACCTTGCCAAGGACGATCTTCGTCGGGTCGATGTTGAGCTGGTTCTTCTTGGTGACATGGTTCTCGACGAGTGCGCTCAGCAGGTTGTGTGCTGTGCCGACCGCGTGTATGTCGCCGGTGAAGTGGAGGTCGATGTCCCACATGGGATAGACCTGGGAGTATCCTCCGCCGGTCGCGCCTCCTTTGATTCCGAAAGTCGGGCCCAGGGACGGTTCCCTCAGGGACAGCATGACCTTCTTGCCGAGCTTCCCCATGCCCTGGCAGAGACCGATCGAAGTGACCGTCTTGCCCTCGCCAGCCTTAGTGGCCGTGATTGCGGTCACGAGGATCAGCTTGCCGTCCTTGTTGCTATCGAACTTCTTAAGCACATCAAGGGGGACCTTCGCCTTGTATTTCCCGTAGAACTCGAGGTCGTCGCGGCTAAGACCGATCTTCTCCGCGATCTTCTCGATGTGCTGCACCTTCGCTTCCTGAGCAATTTCGATGTCTTGTTTCATCGCCATTTACAAGCCCCCTTTGAACCGGTATAATAACTACATAATAAAGCCTTTCGGAATTTCTGGTCGGGGACAGTGGAGGCGTGGCACGCATCCTCCTTCCACGCATCGTCCCCGGGGCCGCGAGCTCCTGCGCCAAACACTTAAGTAAATCGCGTGCATCCCGTCTCAGGAGGCGTTGAGAATGGCAGCTCAGATCATCAGCGGAAACGAGGTGGCGAAGAGCATCCGGGCAGAGCTCAAGGAAGAGATTTCCAGGATGAAGGCCGGCGGCGTCACGCCCGGCCTGGTCGTGATCATAGTTGGTGAGGACGCAGCGTCCCAGGTGTACGTGCGGAAGAAGGGCGAGGCGTGCCAGGAGCTCGGCATTCACTCTGAGACGATCAGGCTCCCCCCGGACACCAAGGAGGCTGAGCTGCTTTCGCTCATCGACAAGTACAACGCGGATAAGATGTTCGACGGCATCCTCGTCCAGCTGCCCTTGCCGAAGCACATCAGCGAGGAGAAGGTGCTGCTGAGAATAGACCCTGGCAAGGACGTCGACGGGTTCCATCCTATCAATGTGGGCAAGATGGTCGTCGGCGCGGCCGACTGCTATCTGCCATGTACGCCTCACGG